>JAITMW010000152.1 GCA_031277155.1 Clostridiales bacterium
CGGCGGCAGTAATGATGCCATGCACCAGGGCGGTCTCCTCTTCCGCATCAACCTTGCCCATCACATGGGCCGACAAATTACCGCCTGCCGGCTTGCCGCCCACGCCCACGCGCACGCGCACAAAATCCTCGGTTTCCAGATGGTATAATATGCTCTTCATACCGTTGTGTCCGCCGGCGCTGCCGCGTTCGCGTATGCGAATTTTGCCCACGGGCAGGTCTATGTCGTCATAAACCACGATAAGGCGGTGGGCTATGTCCTCGGGCTCCATTTTATACCAACGCACAAAATCCCTCACTGCCTCGCCGGAGAGGTTCATATATGTGGTGGGCTTCACCGGCACAATTTTTTGGCTGCCAATAAAGCCCTCTCCCGCAAAGGCCGCAAATTTCGACTCTTTTATGCGTATCTCGTGGTTTCGCGCGATAAGGTCAATAACTTCAAAGCCCATGTTGTGGCGGCTGTGGACATATCGCCTGCCGGGGTTGCCCAGCCCGAAAATCAAATACATTTTATCTCCTCTTAGCCCATCCTTCAATATTGGTCTGCCTTTCACGCGCAATGCCCAGGGCGTCCGGCGGCACATTCTTGTTAATCGTAGACCCGGCGGCGGTATATGCTCCTTTGCCCACGGTGACAGGTGCAATCAAATTGGTATTGCAGCCTATAAACGCACCGTCTTCCACCACTGTATGACACTTTTTCTTGCCGTTAAAATTCACGGTAATTGCGCCGCAGCCGATATTTACATTTTCGCCGATTGTGGCATCGCCTATGTAACTGAGGTGGCTGGCCTTGCTGCCGTCGCCCACTGTGGCGTTTTTCACCTCAACGAAGTCGCCGATCTTACAGTTTTTGCCTATTACAGAGCCGGGCCGCAGATATGCATAGGGACCAACGGCGGTGCCGTCGCCAATTTCGGATTTCAGGCAGGTGCTGTTCCAAATTTCCACATTGTCGCCAATTTTCATGTCAACCAGGCGGCAATTTTGCCCTATGATGCAGTTTTTGCCAATGGTGGTGGTGCCTTCGATGATTGCGCCGGGATAAATTGTTGTATCCATACCGATTTTAACATCGGGGCCGATGCAGGTATTGTCAGCGTCGACAATGGTGACGCCGCCCAGCATATGCCCGCGATTTGCGCGCTGGCGCACAATTTTTGCGGCCCTGTCCAAATCCACCCTGTTTTTAATCACAAAGACATTGCCGCTGCCTTCGGCATCCGCGATATTTATCATATTTACGCCGTTTTGCGCGGCCTCCCTAAGAGCACCCACAACATCCACCACATCAAACATAACAGCCCCGGGCAGGATGAGGTATGCGGCATCCTTGCCATATTCCTCAATAATATCTTGCACAGATGTCATGTCCCTGCCCTTGCAAATCACCGGCACGGCGGCGTCTTCCAGATAGTGACAATAGCGCGCCTCTTCCACCAGCACAATAATACCCAAAGGCTGTGCCTGCACCAGCGCGCGCAGCATATAATCTATCACCCTGCGCCCAAAAATTTCGTGATGGCTGGCGGGCCGATTTGACAGCATCTCTTCTTCGTGATGCAAATCTATAATTGCGTAAAAGTCTTTCATGGTGTCCTCCTTCATTGATGATAACCACCCCGGCGCTTCGCGCCACCCCTCCGGAGGAGGGGAATAACCACCCCGGCGCTTCGCGCCACCCCTCCAAAGGAGGGGAATTGGCGTAAAAAGGGGAATGTCTCCATTCCCCCCGGGTTTATTCTTCCGTATTTTCTTCTGATTTTTCGGCGATTTCTTCTGCGGCTGTTTCTTCTGCAACTGCTTCTTCCACAACCACTTCTTCTGCAATTGCTTCTTCTACAGCTACTTCCTCTGCAATTGCTTCTTCTACAGCCACTTCTTCTGCAATTGCTTCCTGGACAACTGTTTCTTCGGCTTCTTCCGCCGCCTCTGTTGCTTCAACAGCTTCAACAACTTCATCGTCGTCATAGTCGCCATCGTCGTCGTAATCGTCGTCGTCATAGTCATCGTCGTAATAATCGTCGTCGTAATCGTCGTCGTAATCCGGCTCTGCCGCCTCTTTAATGGACAGGCTGATTTTCTTTGCCTCAAGGTTGAGGTCTGTAACCTTCACCTGCACCACCTGCCCCGCCGTCAACTCTTCTTCGGGCTTGTTGACATGCTTGTGGGCAATTTGCGAGATATGCACAAGGCCGTCCACGCCGTCTTCAAGCACTACAAAGGCGCCGAAATTGACCATGCGCACAACCTTGCCTTCCACGATGCTGCCGATGGGATATTTTTCCTCGATGGCGTTCCATGGGTCGCTGTTTATGTCTTTAAGGGACAGGGATACCTTGCCTTTATCCTTGTCCAGCTTGATGACATAGGCTTCCACGGTGTCGCCCTCTTTCAGCACATCCGAAACCTTCTTTACGCGCCCCCAGGACAGCTCTGAAACGTGGATAAGGCCGTCCACGCCGCCCAAATCCACAAAGGCGCCAAAAGCCGCGATGCTGGACACTTGGCCCGTCACCTTTATGCCTTCTTCCAAGCCCGCCATGGCCGCGTCCTTCTTTTCTTGCGCCTCTTTGGCGGCCAGCGCCCTGCGCCCGGCTATGATACGCCAAGGGCGTTTGCTTTTGTCCAGCTCTAAAATCATGAAGTTGAAGGTTTGGTCAAGCACGACGCTAAGGTCTTTGGAGAAGCGCTCCGACACTTGGCTGGCGGGCACAAAGGCGCGCACGCCCGCGATATTCGCGATGACGCCGCCTTTTACAACCTCCGTCACCTTGCCGGCAATGGGCAATTCGTGCATAAAGGCTTCTTCGATGTCTTTGTAGCCCTTTTGCGCGTCAATACGCTTTTTGGACAGCAACACATTGCCGTCGCCGTCATTTACGCGCAGGACAAAGACCTCAATTTCATCGCCGGGCTTTACAACCTCTGCCGGGTCGATGTCGGGATTATCCGAAAATTGGTTTCTTTGGATGATGCCATCGGACTTGAATTGCAAATCCACCATAACTTCACCATTTACGACGCTGATAACTTTGCCTTTGACAATTTGCCCCGTATGTAAAGATGTAATAGATTCGTCCAGCATCTCTTCAAAGTTTTCGCCTTTTGCGGCGGCGTTTTCGGTTGTGGTTTCGGCTACGGCTTCTTGCGCAGTTTCTGCCGCGGCTTCTTGCGCAACCTCGGCCGCGGCCTCATCTGCGGTAATTTCGGGCACAATGGCGCCCTCTTCTAAATTCTTTTCAAATTCGCTCATTCGTTTGACAGCCTCCTCTATTGTAGCAGGAGGGGTGGACGCTCCTGCGGTTATACCAATTCTATCATCAATCGCAAAATTTTTCAACTGTAAATCGTCAATACTTTCAATAAAATATGTATTTTTTTGCACGGCTCTGCAAATATCGTATAATTTACGGCTATTGGAACTATCGGCATCGCCAATCACAATCATTTTGTCTACCTGCCGCGCCAAATTTTCTGCCGCCGCCTGTTTTTTTTGCGTGTCAACGCAAATTGTGTTGAAGATTTCGAGATTTTTTATAATGCCTTGCAGCTTTTTGGTAATCTCTTGAAAGCCCTGCACGGAAAACGTAGTTTGAGACATCAGGAAATGCTGCCTGTTGTCGTCAAAAGCCATGCCATCAACCTGTTTTGCGTCGCGGATTATTATAGCATTATCATCTATCCATCCGTTTATACCAACAATTTCCGGGTGGTTGGCGTCTCCCGCGATGATTACAATTGCATCCTCGTCATATTTGGCCTTTGCCAATTTTTGGTTGGCTTTGACGCATGGGCATGTGAGGTCAATAAAATCCAGCTTTTTGTCCCACAATGCCTTATAGGTCCGGGGCGGCTCGCCGTGGGCTCTGATTATAACAATGCCGTCATTCACCTTTGCCACACTGTCAGTAATTCTTGCGCCCTTTGCCTGCATATCCCGCACCACGGCTTTGTTGTGCGTAACAGGCCCCAAAGTTGTGACAACTTTGCCGCCGGCAACAGCGTTGTAAACGCCGTCTACAGCCCGCCTCACCCCAAAGCAAAATCCATAAGCGTCAGCCAGGACAATCTCCATATCAACCACCACAATTCATTATTTATTGCAACGCAGCTATGGCGTCCATAACCTCGCCCGCAATCTCGTTTAGCTGATGCGTACGCACCTTTTTGCCCCAATAATCCTCAAAAGATATGGGCGCGCCGATATTTATCCGCACCTTGGAGAAAATCTTGAATTTTGAGGAAATGTTGACGGGAACCACGGGCACGCGGCCTTTCACGGCAAACAGCGCGACCCCCGCCTTTGCCTCGGTTTGGTCAAAATCCTGCCTGCGCCCGCCCTGCATAAAAATGGCAATGGCGCGGCCTTCTTTTAATGCCTGCAAGGTGCGCTTAAAGCTGTCCATGGTTGGGCTTTCGCGATTTATGGGGATGGCGCCCAAAGCGTCAAACAGCCAGGAAAGATATTTAATTTGCCATAGCTCGTGCTTTGCCAAAAAATGCAGCTGCCTGGGGCAGGCCACACCAAGCACCACAGTGTCCTGAAGGTTTGTGTGGTTGGCGCACAGGATGACGCCGCCCGCAGAAGGGATGTTCGCCAGGCCCTTCACCTTAAAGCGAAACATGATTCTATAGAGCGGGCCGCAAATCACCTTGGCAAATCTGTAAAATTTAGACATAGGGCACACCTTTTTCTTTGATTATTTGCAAAATAGCCGCCACAACCTCCGGGATGTCCATGTCGCTGGTGTCCACCACCACGGCATCTTCCGCCTGCTTCAGCGGCGACGATGCCCTGCTGCTGTCGTCAAAATCGCGCTTTTGGATTTGGGCGGCAATGCTGTCAAAGTCGTAATCCAGGCCCATGGCCGCAAGCTCGTTACATCTGCGCCGGGTTCGCGCCTCAAGGGACGCTGTCAAAAAAATCTTCACAGGGGCGTCAGCCAGCACCACCGTGCCGATGTCCCGCCCATCCATCACCGCATTGCGGCTGTTGGACAGCCGCCGTTGCAGCTCTACCAGCTTTTGGCGCACACCCGCATAAACGGCCACGGCAGAGGCGCCGACGCCCATCTCCGCCGTCCTTACGGCGCGAGTAACATCCTCGCCGGCCAAAAATATGCGCTGACCATCCGGTGCGTAGGCAATGTCTATGTCAATATTTTCCATGGCAGTCAGCACATCACCTTCGTCGTCCCAATTTTTCCCGGATTCTCGGACATGCAGCGCCACGGTTCTATACATGGCGCCCGTGTCTATATGCACAAAGCCCAGCCGCGCGGCCACGGCCTTTGCAATGGTGCTTTTGCCCGAGGCCGAAGGCCCGTCTATGGCAATTTTAATGCCTGTGCTTAAATCCGGTCGCAAAGTCCGTGCCTCTTTCAGGTAAATATGCCGCACATCTTTTTGCGCGATGTCTGCCTGTGCCGTCACCTGCACCCGTAAGCACCGCGGCAAGCTGCCCTCCACATGCATTTCCCGGAGGCATGTCAGCGCGGCCTGGGTCAGGCCCAGCTCCCGCGCGGCCACGGCGGGATATGCCTTGTCCAAATCCGCGGTTGCCGTAAATAATATGGAAATAACGCGGTCATTTTCAAGGCCGTTGGCCCTGAAAATTTCTTGCAGCAATTCTTTCGCGGCCGCAGTTATGCCGTCTTTTGTGTTTTCGGCCGTTGTGGCCCCTCTTATGGCTACAATCATTTTGCCCTCGCGTTTTCGGGGGATGTGTCAACTAAAAGTTTTGGCAAAGCTCGGGGAGGTTGTGTAAGTTACACCTTACAACATTATAGCACAAATACGAAAATTATGCAACAGTTGGTAGATAGGTCCATTATTTACAAAATTCATCAACCTTGGACTCAATCAGCTTAAGTGATTGCACCCAAAAATCCTTTTTACGCACATCAATGCCCGCCAAATCCCCCACGGCCTCCAGCGTATTGCTGCCTGTGGCAGCCAACAGCCGGTTATATTTTTCCAAAAAGCCCTCGCCCTCGGCCAAATATTGCGCATACAGCCCCTTTGCAAACAGCAGCCCATAGGCATATGGGAAATTATAGAAGTTACGCTCGGCAAAATAATAATGCACCTTATTAATCCACATATATTTATGCAAGCAGCCATGGTCCATGCCATCGCCATAGGCATCCTTCTGGGCTTGCAGCATCAAATTGCAAATTTCCTCCACGGACAGCGACCCGCCTTTGCGCGCCTCAAACAGGCGGCTTTCAAACAGATATCGCGAATATATGTCAATAATAACTTGCAACGCATCCGAAATTTCGGCCTCCAATATTGCAATTTTCTCATCTTCATCGGCCTTTTTAATGGCGGCGTCCGTTATAATGGTTTCGCAGAAGGTAGAGGCCGTCTCCGCAATGGGCATGGTATAGGCCGTGTTCATATAGCTGGCGTCTTTAAGGCAATGCCCGTGATATGCGTGCCCAAATTCATGGGCCATTGTCGTCACATTAGAAATCGACCCCGTAAAATTAAGCACCACACGGCTTTGCCCAATAACATGCAAGTTGGCGCAAAAGGCCCCGCCGCGCTTGCCTTCGCGCACCTCGGCATCCACCCATTTATCCTCAAAAGCCTGCTTCGTAAAGTCTCCCATCTCCTGCGAATAGGCGTAAAAATGCTCCAAAACAAAGTCTATGGCCTCTTGATATGTAAATTTCATCTTCACCTTGGCCGAAGGGGCAAAAAGGTCATACCACGGCAGCTCGCTTTTATGGCCCAACAGCATGGCCTTTTTCTTGTAAAAGCGGCGCAGTGACGGCAAAAAGTCCTCCATGGCGGATATCATGGCCAAAAGTGTGTCTTTTTCCAGCCGCGAATTAACCAGCGTCATATGCAGGGGCGATTCATACCCGCGCAGGGCCACCTGGGTCAGCACCTCGCCTTTGATGGCGTTTAGCGCCGCCGCCGATGCCCTCTCCACATCCTCATATGCCTTCATCTCTGCATAATACGCGGCTTTGCGCGTTTCGGCATTGGCATCATGGGCCAAATTGCGTATGGCGGGCAGGGGCAGCTCTTTTTCCTCGCCCTCAATGACGACGGGGATTTTCATCGTGGCCAGAAGCATGTCCTTCATATCAGCCCAAGCCGCGGAGCCTGTAATGCGCATCTTGGCAATGGCAATTTCTTCTTTTTCGCTTAGCAAATATTTATTTTGCGCCACAACCTCGCGCAAAATAAATTCATGCTCTTTAAGCACAGGCGAGGCCTGAATCAATTCATCCAAATTGGGCACGGCCGCCACAAAACCCTTAAACAACACCGACGGCTTTGCCATATCAGCCATCAGCCCCCGCAGCAAATCCGAATATTTCTTTGCCGCTTCGTTATGTTCGTCCACACTGCGCGTCAAAAACGCAAATGCATACAGCTTCATAAAGGCCCTGCCGCCGTTGATACGGCCGATATAGGTCTCCAGCTTAGCCCCCGCGTCATCCGCGCTGCCAAAAGCCTCCTCCGCCCATCGCCCAAAATCTGCCACCTCTGCCTTTGCTGTCTCAAAATCAGCCAAAAACTCCTCCGATTCAAAAGACGTATACAAATCATCCAAGCTCCAACGCATATCCATACAGCCTGTCCCCCTAAAGAAATTATTTACATATATTGTATTACATACATTGTACCACATCCGCCCGTTGCAAACAACATAATTTTTTTACTTGACACAGCGGCGCATTTTTGATATAATGGGCAACGGTGCCGATGCAATTTGCCGCACGGGCGCCAAAAATATCATAGGGGTATGGTCAAGTGGTATGACAGAGGTCTCCAAAACCTTTAGTGGGGGTTCGATTCCCTCTACCCCTGTAAATCGCAGAGCCAAACGCCTCACCATAATCGGACAATCAACATAGTATGTATTATCACAGTGCAAAGGAGGTATACGCTATGTTTGGACCATTTTGGGGTGGCGGCTTCGGACCGTGGAGAAAAGGCTTTTGGGGCCCTGGTTTCCATCATTTCCATCGTTTTCATCGTTTCCATCGTTTTCCCGTAAGGCGCTGGTGGTGGTAAGAAGAAATTGAAGGCTGAAAATTGAAAATTGAGGGCCGGTTGAAAAATCGGCCCTTTATTCTGTTGCAGAAGATTGCCCCTGTGTGATATAATGATAGGACTTATGTATTGGGGCTGTTTTTTTATGGAAACATCAGGGGCAACAAAAGAATTGACACCACAGGAAAAAAAGTTGGCCACCAGCGGCATACCAAAGCTGGTGCTGTATTATTCCATCCCTACCATCATCGGTATGCTGGTTAATGCGCTGTATGTGGTAGTGGACCGTTTTTTCATTGGACAGATACCCGGCGTGGGTTCGGACGCTTTGACGGGCATTGGCCTTGCGGCCCCTGTCATCAACATGCTGGGGGCTTTTGCCTTGCTTGTGGGCATAGGCACCGCGGCAAATATTTCCCTGCGCCTGGGCAACAGGGACAAAGAGGGGGCAGAGCGCGTGCTGGGCAATGCTCTGGTGCTTAACATTGCCTTCCCCATCTTGTTGGGCATTGCGGGCTTGATTTTTTTAGAGCCTGTGCTTGTGGCTGTTGGCGCAACCGAGGCAACCCTGCCCTTTGCCCTGACATATACGCGCATTATACTGATGGGCGGCATTGTCATGTTTTTGTCCTTTGCAATGAACCACCCGATACGCGCCATGGGCAACCCCAGGCGCTTTGCGTCGGCGCAGCTTTTGGGGGCCGTCTCCAACATCATTTTAAGCCCCATTTTCATCCTGGGGCTGGGCCTTGGCATTGCGGGGGCCGCCATATCCACGCTGATAGCCCAGTCCATCTCCGCTTTTTGGGTTTTTGCGTATTATTTTACAAAGGTGTCCGGCAGACCCGTCGTCACCATCAAGCTTAAAAACATGAAGCCTTCGCCAAAAATCATATTTTCAATTTTTGCCATTGGCATTTCGCCGTTTTTCATGCAATTTCTTGGCTCTGTCATCAATATCATCGCCAATCGCACGCTGCTGCATTACGGCGCCATAGCCTTTGGCAACGCAGACCACGCCGTGGGGGCTTTCACCGTTATCATCAGCATATCCATGCTGTTTTTGATGCCGGTTTTTGGCATAAACCAAGGTGCGCAGCCCATCATCGGCTTTAACTTCGGCGCGGGCAATATCTCGCGGGTAAAGCAGGCATATAAATATTCCGCGCTTTATGCCGTGGCCATTTGCTTCTTGGGCTTTATCATTGTACAGCTGTTTGCGGACCCGTTGATGCGGCTTTTCAGCGATGACACGGCTCTTAACGAGCTTGGCGCGGTGGGTATGCGCATTGTGCTGTTTACGATGCCGCTGATGGGCTTTCAGATGAACAGCGCCAACTTCTTTCAATCCATTGGGCGCGCAAAAATCTCGGTGTTTTTGGCGGTGTTGCGTCAGGGCCTCATCCTCATCCCCGCATACCTCATTTTGCCGCGCTTTTTTGGTTTCGATGGCATTTGGTTTGCCATGCCCGTTGCGGACACCATCGCCCTGTTGATTACAGGCAGCATGATTATCCGCGAATTTAGGCGGCTGACCAGGATGTCTGATAATATGGCGATTGAATGACTATGCATAAAATTCTTGACACAGTGGATTAGGTGTGCTATACTTAATGTGAAATAATACAGCGTTTCATACCCACCAAATTTCTTTTGGGAAAACAACGCCCCCAAGTTGCAGCTTGGGGGCGTTGAGCTTAAAAGAACAAGTCTCTTAAGCTTTTGGCGATAGACAAAATTGTCTTAGCGAGCTTTGCCGCCTTGTACAATTTCGCTATGTAAACACAACGTTTCATACATCCCACCTCCTTCCATTTGGGATAAGCATAATATAACATATTTCGGCAGTTTCCGCAAGTAGGGCGTCGCTCCCTAGGAAAATCCTTGATTCATCATATATGGCGGGGACACTCTCCCGCCATTTTTTGCGTCAAAAAAAATTGGCCAAAATATTTAAAAAAGTTCTTGACACATCGCCTCAAAGCTGGTATCATGTTAGAATAACAATTCCTATGAAACTGGTTGGATTTGTTTGCATAATAAGGGGAGTTGCTTTATGAAGGTTTCCACCAAGGGCCGTTATGGCCTAAAAGCCATCGTAGATATTGCATATTCAATGGAAAAGCTGCGCGACAAATGTGTCAGCGTGAAAAGCATTGCCGAAAGGCAAGGCATGTCCGAAAATTATCTGGAGCAAATTATGGCGCCCCTTAAAAAGGCCAGAATTGTCCACTCTATTCGCGGCGCAAATGGGGGATACTATCTTGCAAAGCCCGCCGAAGAGCTGACAGCAGGCGATATTTTGCGCATCTTGGAGGGGCCTTTAGTGCCGGTGGACTGCGTAATTGACGGCACAAGCGTCTGCGGCGCTGTGGACTGCGCCCTTTGCGTCATGAAAGATTATTGGCATATGATTACAAAAAAAATAAATGAAATAATAGATTCTATCACCATTGCAGAGCTTGCGCAAGATTTTGACAGGCTCTCCAAAGAAAAAGACAGCAGCCAGAAAGGAACATAAAAAATGGAGCAAAAACAAATTTATTTGGACAATGCGGGCACAGCGCAGATAAGGCCCGAAGCGCTTGAGGCCATGATGCAATTTCTCTCGGAAAATTACGCAAATCCCTCCAGCATATATTCCGCCGCATCGACCGCAAAAGTGGCCATTGACGAGGCCAGAGAAAAAATTGCCGCCGCCATCGGCGCCACCCACCGCAACGAGATTTATTTTACGGGCAGCGGCTCGGAATCTGTCAATTGGGCGATAAAGGCCATTGCCGAGGCCAACCGCCACAGGGGCAACCATATCATCACCACATCGGTGGAGCATCACGCGGTGCTTTACACCTGTCAATATTTGGATAAAAATGGCTACGATGTAACCTACCTTCCGGTGGATAAATATGGTATAATCAAAATCGAGGACCTGGCAGCAGCCATCCGCCCCGAAACCACGCTGGTTACAATAATGACGGCCAATAACGAGGTGGGCACCCTGATGCCCATACAGGAAATCGGCACATATCTAAAACAGGCCAATGCAGAGCGCGGCCGCGAAAACAAAATCTTCTTCCACACAGACGCAATACAGGCCGTGGGGCATATTCCCGTGGATGTAAACGCCCTGGGGGTTGATATGCTTTC
>JAITMW010000100.1 GCA_031277155.1 Clostridiales bacterium
TAACGGCGAGCCATTTTCGTAATTTCAAATAGCTCTATGGAGTCGTAACGATGCGAGCGTTTTCGATTCCACCGAAAGCAGTAGCATTGCCAGAAAGAACGAGTCTATTCCATTGCGCATTAGTAAACTCAACTTCGATACGCAAATTCATAATCCCGCTAACGTCAATTTCTACAGGAATAGGCGACATTGCACTGTGTATTATGGGGGAGGCATACAACAATCTGCCATCGCCATAAAATCTGTATATTTTAGTCATCTGACTAAAACTCAACGGCTGAATCGTTCCGCTGAATGTTGCATTTATCGCCATATCAAGAGGATATACCACATGTGTGCTTCTTGTATCAGTTGATATCCAGTTGCCGGACCATTGCTTCAATCTGATTATGTTACTACGTTCATCTCCGCTAACACGGAACCAGCCCGCATTTCCAACTTCAGAGAATGGTTGGTTGAACAAATGTCTTTCATTAACTTGTCCCGGCATTGTGCCTATGTACACCGTCCGTGTAACCCCGTCCCAATTCGCGGGAATATTCAATGCGCGGGCTATTGTGCTGACGGGCAAAAATGTCCTGCCATCAAGGATAAATGGGCGGTCGATGCCCTCCGTTTCAAGTGGGATGCCATTTACCACCACATTCACGCCATAATGAAGCTCCCGCATTTGCACTTCACCGGGATTTGCCGCCACAACAATGCCGGCGGAAAGTGACGCGCATAGGATAAAGCCGATTGCAATGCCTTTGATTCGCTCTCTGTTCATAAAAATACCTCCTTTAAAATTTGTTTTGCACCAGTATTATAGCATATTTGGGACTGATAGTCAACATTTTAAGGAGTTATGGTTACTTAAAAAGTACAATCCTGCCCTGTACAATTATATGGGGTGAGATTTCATGATTGATTTAAAGCGGCTGGGTGAAAACATAAGGAAAGAGCGAAAGCGCCAATTGCTGACGATAGAGCAGCTGGCGGAGCTGGCGGAGATAAGCGATAATTTTTTAGGGAAAATTGAGCGCGGCGCGGGCACGCCGAGCTTGCATACTGTAGACAGAATTGCCTGTGCCCTTGATGTGTCCATAGACTTTTTGAAAGGCAATGTAGGGCATGGCGCGGAATATAAGTTTATTAGCAGCCTTATGGAAATTAACGGCCTTGATGAAAAAAGCAGGGAAAAATTCATTGATTTTATTAACACGAATATTCAGTATTTTAAATAGAGCGGGCGGCATGACGCCGCCCCTACGGATTATCATTCAGCTGCAAAATTATGGACGACAGCGTTGGCATAAAGTCCTCATGCTCGTCAAAGCGCAGCGCAAGATGCGGCGTGGTGCCCAATTTGAATTTTAGGCGGCCATTGCTTTTTTCAACGACTTCGCTGATTTTCATAGGGTCTACTCGCGCATCTCCCTTGAAGGTGGCGATGACAACGCGGGATTTTTGCGCGATGCTGATGATGTCCACATTGCGGGCCCGGGCCTTTAGCAGGGCAATGTCCAAAAGGTTTTGCGCCGAAGGAGGCAGGGGGCCAAAGCGGTCCAAAAGCTCTTCCTGCACGTCAAGAAAGTCCTGCTCGTTTGCGATGTGGGATATTTTTTTGTAGATTTCCAGCTTGCGCTGCTCGTTGCCGATGTAGGATTCCGGGATGAAGGCGTCAATCACGATGTCCATATGGGTCTCGAAATCCGGGGCGGCCTCTTCGCCGCGCATGGCTTTTACGGCCATATCCAGCAGCTTGCAATACATCTCATAACCCACAGCGTCCATATGGCCGTGCTGGGCGGCGCCCAGGATATTGCCCGCGCCGCGTATTTCCAAGTCTCGCATGGCAATTTTAAAGCCCGCGCCAAATTCCGTAAATTCGCGTATGGTTTGCAGGCGCGCCTCGGCCTTTTCCGTCAGCACCTTGTCCTTGCGATACATAAGATATGCAAAGGACGAGCGCCCCGCGCGCCCAACACGGCCGCGAAGCTGATACAGCTGCGCCAGGCCCATATTGTCCGCATCCTGGATGATGATGGTGTTGACATTGGGTATGTCCAGACCGCTTTCGATGATGGTGGTGCATACCAGCACGTCAATGGCGCCGTCCACAAAGTCCATCATCACATTTTCCAGATGGGTTTCGCTCATTTGGCCGTGGGCATAGGCAATTTGCGCCTGGGGCACCAATTTTTGGATTTTGTCGGCGGTGGCGGCTATGTTACGCACGCGATTGTGCAGATAATATATCTGCCCGCCCCGGGAAATCTCCCGCATGATGGCGGATTTTATTATTTCCTCGGAAAATTCCAAAACATATGTCTGAATTGGTCTGCGCTCGTGGGGCGGCTCTTCCAGCAGGGACATGTCGCGGATGCCCGCCAGGGACATATGCAATGTCCGCGGGATTGGCGTGGCCGTCAGCGTCATAACATCTACATTGGCCCAGTTTTGCTTCAGTTTTTCCTTGTGCAGCACGCCAAAGCGCTGCTCCTCATCCACAACGATGAGGCCGAGATTTTTGAATTCGACGTCGCTGGACAACAGGCGGTGCGTGCCTATCAAAATATCCACGGCCCCCGCCTTCACCCTGTCCAGCGTGGCCCGCTGCTCCTTGGCCGCGCGAAAGCGAGAGATCACGTCGATATTGATGGGATAGTCCTTCATGCGCTGCACAAAGGTGTTGTAATGCTGCTGGGCCAAAATTGTCGTGGGGCACAGCAGCGCCACTTGCTTTTGGTCGCACACCGCCTTAAAAGCCGCGCGTATGGCCACTTCCGTCTTGCCATAGCCCACATCGCCGCATATCAGGCGGTCCATCACCTTTACGGCCTCCATGTCGTGCTTTACATCCTCCACAGCGGCCAGCTGGTCGTCCGTTTCCTCATAAATGAAGGTATCTTCAAATTCGGCCTGCCACACCGTGTCTTCGCCATAGCTGTGGCCCCGCGTGGCTTCGCGCTTTGCATAAAGCTCCACCAGCTCCTTTGCCACCTCTTCCACGGCGGCCTTGGCCTTGGCCTTCGTCTTTTGCCAATCCGCGCCGCCCAGGCGGTTTATGCGGGGAGCGCCGCCGCCCTCGGCGCCAATATATTTTTGCAGGGCGTCCATTTGATTTATGGCTACATACAGTGCGGATTCGCCGTGATAGCTAATTTTGAGATAATCACGAAACACGCCGTCAATCTCAATTTTTTCCAGCCCGCGATAGATGCCCACGCCGTGATTGTCATGGACGACATAATCTCCCACATTTAAGTCAGTAAAGCTGTCTATGGCCGCGCCCTTCTTGCGGCGGGCCGCCCTGCGGCGGGACTTTTTGCCCGAAACATGCTCAAGGTCGCCGCCAAAAAGCTCGGCGCCGCTGATGACGGCCAGCTTGATTATCGGCATCTCAAAGCCCTTGGACAAATTGCCGGAATGCAGAGCGACGCGGCCCGCCATGTCGGTCAGGTCGTCCAGATTGTCCAAGTAGTGCGCCGAAAAACGCATGTCGGTCAGTTCTTCACACAGCCGCCGCGCCCGGGTGGCGCCGCCCGCCAAAATAACTGTGGTATAATTTTGCGAGACAAGATAATCCAAATCCTCCACCAGCAAGTCCAGTCGCCCGGAAAACACCGCCGAAGATTTTGCGTCAAAATGTGCGACCGCCGTGGGCTTAAAATCCCGCAAGCTGTGCGACATCAACGAAAACAGCACCCTCTCGAAATTCTCCGTAGCGCGCAGCACCGTGGCATAATCTAAAAAATTGCCAAATTGCTCCGGCGCGGCTTGCTCCCGCTCCAGCAGACCTTCGAAGAAATGCCGATATTCCTCATGTATGGCCGCCGCGCTTTGGGCGATGCGGGCGGGCTCGTCAAAAAATACGACGGTATTTTCGGGCAGATAGTCCATCAGCGTAGCCCTCTCGCCGCCAAATCTTTCACATGCGGGATATATCACAGCATTTTCCAGATTGCCCACAGACCGTTGGCTCACAGGGTCAATGGCCCGTATAGAATCAATTTCGTCACCCCAAAGCTCGATACGCACGCAGCTTTCGTGATTTTCGTGGTTTTCGTGGTTTAAAGGGTCTTTCACGGGGTCTTTTACGGGGCACATGGAAAAAATATCCACAATGCCGCCCCGTATGGCAAATTGCCCGGGACCTTCAGCCATGTCGGCCCGATTATAGCCCGCACGCACAAGATGCAAGGCCAAATCGTCCAGATTCACTTCATCGCCCACGGCCAGCCTCAAAATAAATTCGGAAAATTCGACCTTGGGTGCAATTGAAGCGAACAATGCCTCAGCAGAGCAAACCAAGGGCAATTGCGCGCCGTCAATCAGGGCCTGCAACACCGCCAACCGCCTCTGGGACACATCCCCGGCAGCCACATCCACATAATCCGCCAAATATTCCCGCGCCGGAAAATACATGGGCGCGGCTTCCGAAAAAAACGCCATATCCCGGGAAATTTCGCGGGCGGCGGCCTCGCTGTGGGTCACAATCATCATGGGGCGCAGGGTTTGCCCGCAAAGCGCGCTCGCCAAAAGGCACTTTTGCCCGTCAACCACCCCCGTGCAAAGCGCTGTCGTCGCCATATTTGATTTCAGCCCGTCCAATACCTGCTTGTAGCTCTCAATCTCCGGTAACAGTTGTGTCAACGCACGATGCTTCATTATTGCCCGCTTTCTCTTCCTTCTTTTCTTTCACTTTGGGGTTATATTTATTCATTGCAAAACTGATGCCGCTTCTGACAATATCTTCCACAGCGGCGGCGGCAGTAAT
>JAITMW010000105.1 GCA_031277155.1 Clostridiales bacterium
CCTGTCACCGCGCACCTCACCTGTCACCCTGAGCGCAGCGAAGGGTCTCTGGCGGCGGGATTCTTCGCTTCGCTCAGAATGACATCTTATAAGAATGACATCACCGCCGCGACGCCCACCCCGGTGCGCCTGGGGCGTTGTGCCCTACCACACGTTATTACGCACCGCATCCTGTCACCGCGCCGTGACCCTTTCACCGCGCACCTCACCTGTCACCCTGAGCGCAGCGAAGGGTCTCTGGCGGCGGGATTCTTCGCTTCGCTCAGAATGACATCTTACTAAGAATGACATCCCCGCCGTGATGGCCACCCCGGGCTGAAGCCCACCCCTCCAGAGGGGAATTAACCATTACAGTATGGACGTGGGCGGGACAATCAGCGGGATTTTTTTGGGGATGTTGCGGATTTCCACGGGCAGTTTGGGGCCCCATTCGCCGTCGATGTCGCAGATGTTGTATTTGCCTGCGGGGGAGAGAAGCTCTACTTTAACATAGCTGTCCTGGAAATAGATGACGCCGGGGTCTGTGAGATAATCCTGCCGCATGATTTTGATGAAGAGGCGGCCCAAATCCAGGATGGGGCAGGCGCGAAAGGCGATGAAATCCAGCAGGCCGTCGGTGATGGAGGCGGCGGGCACCAGCCTGTCAAAGCCGCCGGTGCCGGCGCTGTTTAGCGTCAGAAACAGGAAGATGTCCTCTTCTATGGTGGTATGGGAATTTGTGATGCGCACGGAGATGGGCTGGAAGTTGGGTATTTCTTCCAGGCTTTTGAGATAATAGGCCAGCTTGCCCAGGGTGGTTTTCAGCACATCGTCCACCTGTTGGGAGATATGGGTGAAAAGGCCGGCGCCGCAGACATTGATGAAATAGACGTCGTTGGCCAGGCCTATGTCGGCCCGTACAATTTCGCTTTCCGACAGGGCCTCGGCGATGGCCTCGGGGCTTTTTGTCATGCCCACAAAACCGGCGAAGTCGTTTGCGGTGCCGGAGGGGATGATGGCCAGCGGGATGTCGTGGTTGTGAGAGATAAGGGCGTTTAGGGCCTGATTTAGGGTGCCGTCGCCGCCGGAGATGGCGATGGCATTGTAAAAATCCCGCGGCATGGCGGCGATGTGGCGGCTGACGTCGCCCGCGGCTGCGCTGCGGTATAGATGCACCTCGTAACCCACCTGCTGAAAGGCGGCGATATAGGCATCCAGCGCGTTTTTGAAGGTACGGTCGCCGGAGGCGGGATTGTAAAGCAGTTTTAGCTTTTTCATGACATTCCTCTATCTTGCACCCTGTATTATCTTGCGCTTCATGGCCTTTTCATAGACCTCCATCAATATCACCATTATGTAGACAATTATTGTGGACGTGACAAGCTCCTCGAAGAAGCGCGGCGCCCAGAAATATACAAAGCCGCGCTGGAACGCCGCCGGAGAGACAGCGGCCAGGAAAATTATCACGGAATTTATTGAATTGAATATCAAGCCGGGCACCATGACGGCCACCAGAAACTTGATGAAGCGGTCGTAAAAGGGGGTGTTGTCGGCTTTGCGCGTAATGCGGTAGACGATAAGCTGCGGCGCAAGGCCGATGATGCCGGCGGCAATCAGGCCCCAGGAGGATATATAATAGGCGGTGGCGAAGAAGAGGCCCTGGCCTTCCCGGGGCTGCATCGCGATTACATAGGCAGAATCCGGAAGGAATAACTGCATGGACAAGTTAAACAGCCCAAAGGCCAAAATCGCGGCAAAAACCACGGTATACGCCACAGAATAGACCTTGGGGCGCACGCCGCGCACCTTCAGCCACATCCAGCCCGTGGCGGCGCCGCGCAAAAAGGCCACGACGGTGATGGGCCATAAAAACGCGCCGCCGGGACGCATGAAATGGCTGATTAAATCTTCAAGGGCACGGACAACGCCGCCAAAAAAGGGGCCAAAGAGGATGGCGGTGGTGTTGGTGAAGATGCCGGCAAAGCTGATGCGCAAGGCCTGCACGCCGCCCACATAGATGGGGATGCGAAGCAGGGCGATTATTACCGCCATGGCCAGCAGCAGCCCCGCAACAGTCAGCTTTTGGGTGCTGCTGTATGGGGGGTCGATGTTTTCAATGGCGGATGCCTCTTTTGTCGCTTTAATGCCAAAAAACGCCAAGCCTAATATGGCCGCGTGGATGATAACAACAAGCCAGAAGAGGGCCGTGGCCGCGGCATATGGCCTGTAATCCAGCGCGAAGGCGAAGTGCAAATTAAATGCAGTGACCGTGAGCATACCTGCCGCCGCCGCAAGCATAATCTTGCGGAAGGACTGCTTGGTGAGGGCCGAAATTGCAATGACCAGCGGGATTGCAAGCTGCGCAAACGCCGCGGGGTATGCCCTGCCATAGGGAAAGCCTGCGCCCAGGGCTATTTCAAGGGGCGAATATGCCGCCGTGTACAGGGTTTCTTCGTTGAAGACGGATATCCACGGCACAAAAAAAGCCGCTGCCGCCAAGACGGACAACACACACACCGCCGGTCTGACAAAATTTGACATTTTTGTATCCATTTAAAAGACCTCCTTTGTGATTTGCCACAAAAGAAGCCAAAGGCCCAATCTTCGTGGCAGCGGATGCGAAAATACATCGCGGTTGTTGCAAATGCTTTGCAACAACCTTCGTCCGCCGGCAACTTCCCATCCAACGGCACTTGACGCGCATTTCCTACTCTGCAATTCTTTTAAAAAAGTATACCACAATTTCCCTTAAAAGTCAAGTGGACAGGCAAATTTCCCTGTCCACTTTATGCACCACTGTCTTCTACAATTGGTCACGCTTTAATCGCTTTTTCATTTCGGCCGTCTGATGGGCCTGCAAATATGGATATGCCTGTCTGGCCCCCTTTGCCACATCGTCATTGATGTCCGCGGATGGCTCTACACCCGTAAAATCCGTGGCGCTGGCCACGCTCATTTGTATGCCCGGCGCCTTTGCGTCCGGATTTGGATAATTTTTTTGCATAATGCACCTCCTTTTTTATTATTATGTCGGATTTTGGGGCTTTCCACGATGACAGTTTATGGTTGACATGCCCGCGAGAAAAATTTAAAATGATGTGCAACCAACATGGCCCATTTTCTGTCTATATTGTAGAGAGCTGTGAAAAGGAGGGCTGTGATGAATTGCAAAGGTCTGAAAATATTGGCTCATGCCCATTATGTGCCGCCTCGGGTGGTGACGAATGACGAAATCAGCACATGGGTGGAGACCACGGACGAGTGGATTGTGAAGCGCACGGGCATTGGCGCGCGGCATATTTCCCAGGGGGAAAACACGTCGGATTTGTGCGTGCATGTGGCGCGCAGGCTGCTTGCGGCGGCCGATATGGACGCCGGGGACATCGACCTGCTGCTGGTGGCGACAGTGACGCCGGATTATCTTTCGCCGTCGGTGGCCTGCATGGTGCAGGAAGCCGTGGGTGCCGCGGGCGCGCTGGCTTTTGATGTCAACGCCGCCTGTTCGGGTTTTGTGTATGGCCTTTCGGTGGCGCAAAAGTTTTTGGCGGCGGGGCAATATCGCAATGTGATGGTGATTGGGGCCGAGCTGCTGTCAAAATATGTGGATTGGACCGACAGAAACACCTGCGTGCTTTTTGGGGACGGGGCCGGCGGAATGATACTGACTGTCAAAGACGGTCTATACGCCGAAAAGCTGCACACCCGGGGCGCCATGCCAATCACCGTGTCGCATCAGCAGGTGGTAAACCCGTTTTGCCAAGGCACGCGGGAGATTGACCACATCAAGGTTGATGGCCGCGAGGTGTTTGAATTTGCCGTCAAAAGCGTGTCGGAGAATATTGTCGAAGTGCTGGCGGCGGCGGGGCTGACCTTGGGCGACATTGCCTATGTGATACCCCATCAGGCCAATGGCCGCATCATTGAGGGCATTGCCAAGAAGCTGCGCGCGGATATTTCCAAATTTTATATAAACATTGAGAAATTTGGAAATACATCATCGGCCAGCATCCCCATTGCCTTTGATGAGATGATGGGCAAGGGATTGCTGAAAAGCGGCGATAAGGTGATTTTTGCGGGCTTTGGCGGCGGTTTGACATGGGGATGTATACTGATAGAATTATAGGTGATATCATGAATCGTATTTGTAAACTTCTGGGAATCAAATATCCCATCTTACAGGGCGGCATGGCATGGATTTCGGAGGCCGGGTTGGCCGCCGCCGTGTCAAACGCGGGCGGGCTGGGCATTTTGGCCGCCGGAAGCGCGCCGGGTGATGTTGTGCGCGCGGAAATTATAAAGGCGAAAAAGCTGACGGACAAGCCATTTGGCGTGAATATCATGCTGCTTTCGCCCCATGCGGACGAGGTTGCGAGGGTGTGCTGCGATGAGGGCGTGAAGGTCGTCACCACAGGGGCCGGAACGCCGGGAAAATATATGGAAATGTTTAAAACACAGGGTATCATTGTGATTCCTGTGATACCATCAGTAGCAATTGCGAAGATGATGGAAAAAATTGGTGCGGATGCCGTGATTGCCGAGGGACTGGAGGCCGGCGGCCATATAGGCAAGCTGACCACCATGTGCCTTGTGCCCCAGATTGTTGATACTGTGGAC
>JAITMW010000107.1 GCA_031277155.1 Clostridiales bacterium
TTTTCTTGTATCCATTTCAAAAAGTAGAGGTCGCCTTTGTGCATGGGATAATCACTCAGCCTGTTTTTATCTATCCAAGCCAATTCGCCTTCATTGCTTTTTTTTAGATTTCCCGTGAAATCATTTGCAGTAAATAGAAAAAAATACCAGTCGTTCTGATAAAAGTCATAGCTCGGAAAAGTAAGGACACCTCTCAAAACCGGCGATGTAATTTTCAATCCGCTTTCTTCAAACACTTCGCGGACAACACAATCTTCGGGGGATTCTCCGGCTTCAAATTTGCCACCTAAACCAACCCACAAATCCTTGTGGATGTCATCGGTTTTCTTTACTCTGTGTAACATCAAATATTTATTATCTTGTTCGATGTAACAAAGTGTTCCGAGTTTCATTAACAATCGCCTACCTTCGCCTAATATAAATTACTTGACCCATACAGATTGATGTCGGCTCACTCAGAAAGGATTACTACCCGGACCATGAAGCCGAAGCGGCACCCGCCGCCTGATTATATCACTAATCCATGAGCAAAGCAAATTCTGTTCAACAGATTGCGATTATCACGGGGATAGGCGAGGAAGTGCAGCTATTGTAATAAGCCGCTTGATGTGTTAAAGTAGGGTACTGAGGAATACTGCATATTCTTAGTTGCAGTAAGGCTGTGACGGTTGTGTGCAGGCGAGTATTTATACACTATAGGGGGTTCATCAATGACGGGAACAAAAAGAAAAGATGTTGTTACGATTGTAATAACGTTTATTTTTGTGTTGGCAGTAGCGTACGGCATAGGGTGGTTTAACGGAAATGTGCTTCCAAACTTTTCTGGTGTGCTACATTTGATTTTAATGACTGTGGTATGGTGGCCAATGTTAATTGCCACAGTCTTTTTCATGCGCCGAGATAAGGAGCGTGCAAAAGATATTGGATTTACAAAGGAAAAAGTTCTGTATCAAATTCTTATAGGCGCATTGGTGGCAGTCGGCTCGCTTCTTATTTTCATTGTCCTGCCTGCATTGTTTAGCTTCCAAATGGGGATTGTTGGGAACTTTGATTTTTTTAATCTTGTAAATTTGCTATTAGCCGTTGCCTTAATTGAAGAAATCATTTTTCGTGGGCATTTGTTCAAAAAACTTTTTGACATAAACGGCTCCAAATGGTTTGCCATTATCGTGTCCTCTGTTTTATTCGGACTCTTTCATATATTCAACTGGAATCTTGCACAAATCGTGTTTACCACAATAATGGGAATCTATTGGTGTATTTGCAGAGATAAAATCAAACATTGTACACTATTGTCTTTAATTATTGGACATGCCTTACACAACGCATTTCACCCGGCTATTACGGCACTTTTCTTTGGGGGATAGCTCGCTACATTATAATATATACGCAGAACAGCACTCACCACGCCAATTAAGCAAAACGCCGTGTAGCGAATCCAAAAGCACAACAGCGTGATTATTGAGATTTTGAACATAATCCCCGCACGACAAGGCTTTTCAGCCTTGTCGTGCGGGGATTTTTCCTGTTTTGGAAAAGTTCCTCTTGACAAAAACCCTATGGGCTGTTTTTTGATTTATTGCGAAACCGTTGGCAAATGGCTTAAATTGTTATTCTCGGTGCCATCGGGAATGGATTTTAAATATTCGTCCCCGTCACGTTCCGAAATGCCCACGCCCTTTATGCCGCCCGCCCTTGCCATCGCCACGGCCTCTTGCTTGCTCAGCACTTTGCCGTCGGACAGCTGATATCCCGTCACACGCCCGGCGTCCTTCACCAGCGCGGAAATTTCCGTGGCGCCGCTGTGCGCCTCGGGGATTTCCTTCATCGCCATCAGCGGCAGGGCGGATGTTGCGTTGTTATGATTTTTCCCTTCCATTTATGTCATCTCCTATGTTAAAATGGTGTTGTGATGTTAATTTTCCCACAATTCCGAAATTTATGAGATGGAGGGGATTTCAATCAGCAAGATGCTTATTAGTCACATATTAAAATTGATTTTTCATATTTTGCTGCTTGCGGCGGCACTGATTTTGTACTTTACAAAGCAGGGCCGGGAATTTGGCGCGGCATTTCTTTGGATTGTGTGGCCGGCCCTTGCCGTCCCCATGCTGTTTCGCCTTTTCCCCAACAAGCGCATTGCCATGGGCGCGCGCAAGCATTTTGCCTGCTCCTATAACCCCGCGCCTTTGGCCGAAATGCCGGCGAAGGGCAAGGCTCCGCACAAAGGCGCGCTTTTCTGCGCATTGGGCTGGCTTTCAATCACGGCGGCCATGATTTTTGCGCTGTTTTGGCTGGGGATGCTCTCCCCGGAGACCGTGCTGATAATTGCCCTTGGCTATGCAGTTGTGGACCTCGTTTTCGTCCTGTTTTTCTGCCCTTTTCGCACGCTTTTCATGGGCAACCGATGCTGCGTCATATGCCGCATCCACAATTGGGATTATTTCATGAAATGTGCGCCGCTGATTCTTTTTCCCAGCGTATTTTCCATCAGCCTGTTTGCGCTTTCGGCGGCTGTGGCGCTGCAATGGGAGATATCCCTGCGCCGCAATCCGCAATATTTCATGCAAGAGACCAACAAGAACCTTCATTGCGCCGCGTGTGAGGACAAGTTGTGTAAATTGCGCATCGGAAAGCCTAGAAAGTCGGGATAACGCGGCCCAGATATTCATTGTAAATAAAATCTCTGATGGTCTGCGTGTCCAGGGCCTCAATCAGCGCGGCAAGGCCGGGGCTGTATTCATTGCCCGCCCGGGTCACAATATAGTTGGTAAATTGCAGCGCCGCAGGGGAATCCGGCGCCTCGCCCGCATTATCAATTGCCCTGTCGATGACGCCGCCCGCCAGCGCAAAGTTGCCGTTTATTACAGCAAAGTCCACATCGGGCAGGGACGGCGGCAGCATTGGCGCATCCAGCGGCTGAATATCAAGATTGTGGGGATTGAATGTAATGTCCGAGGCGGTGGCGGAAAGGCCAAGGCCGGGCGTCAGCCCGATTAGGCCCAGATATTCCAGCAACTGTAATGCGCGGGCCTCGTTGGTGGGGTCGTCCGGAATGGCGATGGTGGCCCCATTGGGAATATTTTCCAGAGAGTCCAGCCGCCCGGCATAGACGCGCAGAGGCTCGAAATGTACGCCAAAAATGGGCACCAGGTCGGTTCCGTGGTTTTCGTTGAAATTATTAAGAAATGGCACATGCTGGAAATAGTTTATGTCGATGTCCCCGGCGTCCAACGCAATATTTGGCGTGATAAAGTCGTCAAAAATCACAATATTCAGCGTGAAGCCATTTTCTTCCAAAATGGGTCTCACCTGTTCAAGAACTTCCGCGTGGGGGCTGGCTGTTGCGCCGATGTTGATGACATTTTCGCCGCTGTCGCCGCCGCAGGCCGCAAATATAGAAAGCCCGAGGATAATTGCTGTTGCCAAGATAATTTTTTTCATGAGAATCGCTCCTTTTAATGTAATTTATGTAAGTTTTATACCAACCGCTTATCAATTTTTGCCGCCAGGGTGTTAAAACCAAATTGCAGCAGGGCCACAACCACCACAATGATTATCACGGCCAGAAACATCACATCTGTTTGGAAGCGCTGATAGCCGTATCGTATGGCTATGCGCCCCAGGCCGCCCGCGCCCACGGCACCGGCCATGGCCGAAAATGACATAAGCATAATGGTGGTGATGGAAAAGCCGCGTATCAATGAGGGTATGCTTTCCGGCAGCATCACCTTGCGGATTATCTGGAAATTTGTGGCACCCATGGACTTTGCCGCGTCTATCACCCCTGCGTCCAACTCATTTAAAGAAGTTTCCACCATACGGGCGATGAAGGGGGCCGCGGCAATGACCAATGCCACTATGGCCGCGTTGGTGCCGATGGCAGAGCCCACAATAAGGCGCGTAAAGGGCATCAGCACCACAATCAGGATGATGAAAGGCACGCTGCGCACAGAATTAACCACGCCGGACAACACCGTGTGGACGATGCTGTTGGGCCAAAGCCCCGTGGCGTGTGTAATCACCAGCAAAACGCCCATCGGCAGGCCAATGGCATAGGCCATCGTCACTGATGTAAAGGTCATATACAGCGTTTCCAGCAGACCCTCCCACAGCGTCCATCTAAAATCCATAAATGTGTTTATCAAATTTTGCATGAAATCACTCCTTTATAAATCGCAGCTTAACAACAGTCTCGTCGCTTCATTTTGCGGCCTGTTCAGCACATCGTCCGTTGCGCCCATTTCCACAATGCGCCCGCCGTCCAGCACCACGGTTTTGTTGCATATGGCGCGCACCACGGCAATGTCGTGGGTGATGATGACGGTGGTTATGCCCAATTTTGCGTTGATATCGCGTATCAGGCGCAGAATTTCTTTGGTGGTAAAGCTGTCCAGGGCGCTTGTGGGCTCGTCACACAGCAATACCTTGGGATTGGTTGCCAAGGCACGGGCAATGGCCACACGCTGCATTTGGCCTCCGGACAGGCTTGCGGGATATGCGTCCAACTTGTCCTCCAGGCCCACCAAGGCCGCAATTTCTTTGCAGCGGGCCGCAATTTTCACCTTATCATATTTTGCCAGCTCTAGCGGAAAGGCAATGTTGCCGGCCACAGAGCGCTGCATCAGCAAATTATAGCCCTGAAATATCGTGCCGATGTTCTTTTTTATGGAATTTTCTTCGGCGGCGCTTACGCCCGTCATGCATTTGCCAAAAATTTCTATTGTGCCCTTGGTTGGCTTCTCCAACAGGCCAATCAGCTTTAACATGGTTGACTTTCCCGCGCCGGATTTGCCCACAATGCCGAAGATGTCGCCTTGAGCAATGTCAAGGCTGGCGTCAACCAAGGCATGTTCTTGGTTTATCGCATACACCTTTGTCACATTTTTCATGCTGATTATATCCGACATATAACATCGCCCCCAAACAAAAAGCCCTAGAAAACGTCATAAAACGCCTTCTAGGGACGAGAATTTTCCCGTGGTACCACCCTAGTTCATCGCGGCATTGCTGCCGAGACCTCATCAGATGCAAACACATCCTATCGCTGTAACGTGCGAACACGCGAAACCCTTAGCGCGCCAAACGGCGAAACCTCGAATCTCGTGGACTCCCAGACCATATTCAGCAAACCCTTGACACCCCGTCTCAGCTAATGGGGCTCTCTGTAATTCAGGAATTTTGCTTACTCATCTTTTCACAGTCCCAAAACTATTGATTTTTATCTATTATACAGGTTTTTTTCAATTTGTCAAGACCTTTTTAAAAAAATTTGTAAAGGCGGCACGGCTATGCTATAATTATTCAAAATAAAGGACAAGGGTGATACTATGATTTACAAAAATTTCAGAGACACGGGCATAAAGCTCTCCAGCCTCGGCATGGGCGCAATGCGCTTTCCGGAAAACGAGGGGGGCACCATTGACGAGGCGGCGGCCACAAAGCTGATGGAGCGCGCCATAGAAGGCGGCATAAATTATTTTGACACGGCCTATTTTTATCACAGCGGCCACAGCGAAAATTTTCTGGCCCGCACCTTGCGCCAGTTTCCCCGGGACAGGTGGTATCTGACCAACAAAATTCCCGGCAACATGATGACATATATTGACGGAAAACTGCGTCTGGAGGTCGGCGGATTTAATATGGAATCCAAAACGCTGTCGGGGCCTGCCGAGATTTTTCAAGAGCAGCTGGAAAAATGCGAAACGGACTGCTTTGACTTTTACATGCTGCACAATGTCTCGGAGACCACATTTGACCTTTATACGAATGAAGAATTGGGCATTATGGAATATTTGGTCGAGCAAAAAAAGGCCGGGCGCATTAAACATCTGGGCTTTTCGTCTCATGGCCGCGCCGACACCATAGAGGCCTGTTTGCAATCTCTTGAGGGCCGCGGCATGGGCGATGTCATGGAATATTGCATGATACAAATCAATTATCTGGATTGGGTGCTGCAAGCCGCCGGAGAAAAGTATGAGGTGCTGAAAAATCGGGGGCTTCCCGTGTTTGTAATGGAAGGGGTGCGCGGCGGCAAGCTGGCGAATTTGCCGCAAAAGGCCGCCGAGATGCTAAAAACTGCGCGGCCCCACGCCTCTCATGCGGAATGGGCCTGGCGGCATCTGCAATCTCTGGAAAATATCGATGTTGTAATCAGCGGCATGTCAACCATGGAGCAGCTTGAAGAAAATTTGGCAATATTTAGCAGCAGAGAGCCTTTGACCGACAAGGAGATGGCTTTGCTAAACAGCGTGGTGGACACCTTGGCGGAACGCGCGCCCTGCACGGCCTGCCAATACTGCATTGCGGCCTGTCCCGTCAATTTGGATATTCCGCTGCTGCTTAAGCTGTACAACGAGGCCGGATTTGAAATGATGTGGACCATAAGCTCCGCACTGCGGGCCCTGGGTAAGGACAAATCCCCCGCTGCTTGCATAGATTGCGGCGCGTGCAATCCTCTTTGCCCGCAAAATATAGACATTCCCAAGGCTTTGGCGGATTTTAGCAAGCTTTTGGCATAGGAGAGAGCCTTATGAGCATTGCCGACAATCTCAGAATCATCAACGAAAATATCGCCCGGGCGGCGCAAAAATCCGGGCGGCAAAGAGCGGATATCACTTTGATTGCCGTTACTAAGTCTGTTGACCCGCAAGTCTTGCAGGGTGAAATAGGCACATTGCTGTCCATGGGTGTCAGCCATCTTGGCGAAAACCGCGTGCAAGAGCTGACGGCAAAGCAACCCCTTTGCGGCAGTGATATCACTTGGCATATGATTGGCAATTTGCAGCGCAACAAGGTGCGCAATGTGGTGGGGCGCGTCGCGATGATACATTCGCTGGACAGCCTTCGCCTGGCCGAAGAAATCAGCCGTATTGCCCTGCGGGAAAATGTTGCGGCGGATGTGCTGATTGAAATAAACATAGCGGACGAGGCATCGAAGCATGGCATAGCCCCGGAAGACGCGATGGATTTGGCGCGAGAGGCCGCGCGGCTGCCAAATATCGCGGTGAAGGGCCTGATGACCATCGCGCCTTTTGTGGACGACGGCGAGGAAAACCGCCCGCATTTTCGCCGTATGGCGCGGCTTTTTGCAGAGCTTAAGGCGGCCGGGCACGACATGCGGCATCTTTCCATGGGCATGACGATTGACTATGAAGTGGCCATAGAAGAGGGTGCCACTATGGTGCGTATCGGCACGGCCATTTTTGGCGAAAGGGAGGCCCAAAATGAACAAAACCATTAATTCGCGGACTTTCAAATTTTTCCTGCCGTACTTTCTGCTTGCCCTGGCGATTATTCTGGCATTTAGAATTACGGGCGAGATGGAATTTTTCGTCGGAATTTTGCGCCGCATCTGGGGCATCATATCCCCGTTTTTTGCCGGTTTTATCCTGGCATATATCGTAAACATCCCAATCAGCGGTATTCAGGGTCTGCTGGTAAGAGTAAGCAGCAAAACTGTCACCATTCCCCCGAGCCCTTTGGGAAAAACAGGGAATAACTTTGCCCTAAGGCGGCATAAAATCCTCAGTGCGTTTGCAGTGATAGCAAACGCTGTCAACAAATTTGTGCTAAAGCGGCAAAAGATGCTAAGCGTTATTGCCGTGGTGCTGATAACGGCGGGCATCATAGCCTTGGCCCTAAACTTTATTGTACCTGCAATTGCCGGCAGCATTGCTGTTTTCGTGTATAATCTCGACGATTATTGGGCCGGCATCCTGCGTGTTGTGCAAAACTTCAACGAGATGGAGTTTTTTGGCCTACATATCGACACAGACCTGGTGTTTTCAATATTGGGAGAGATGTTTACAAATATCAGCCTGGAAAATATTTTGCAGCCCCTAAGCGCCTTGATGGGCGTGGGCAACGCGATTTTCGCCGGGGCCATCGCCTTCATCTCGTCCATCTATGTGCTGGTGGAAAAGGACAGGTTTAAGGTGTATGCGCGCAAGCTGCTTAAAATATTTACGTCGGAGACCGTGCAAACTATCGTCACTGTCAATTTAAGCAGGCTAAACAACAACTTCAGGCAATATGTACGCACCCAAACCATTGACGGTCTAATCCTGGGCACCATGGCCACCATTGCGCTGTGGCTGATGGGTTCGCCTTTTGCGGTTATATTGGGCATCATGCTGGGCATACTAAATTATATACCATATTTTGGCTCGATATTTGGCACAATCATTGCCGTCCTCGTTGTGATATTAACCCAAAGCTTTACAATGGGGCTGATTGCGGCGGCGGTGCTGTTTGTCATACAGCAAATTGACGCGAATATCATCCAGCCCAGGTTGATGAGCGGCTCGTTTTCATTAAGTCCGCTGCTGGTCATCATCAGCATCACGTTTGGCGGCGCCTTGGCCGGCATCCTGGGTATGTTGGTGGCTATTCCCGTTGTTGCCGTGCTGAAAGAGATTTTCGACAGCATTGTGGAATATTACGAGCGCAAAAAATTTGGAGAGCCCCCAAAACCCGAGGAAGACAATGTGTAAAAATTTATTTGGGGCATATAATTGAACTTAGGAGATGATTTGATGCCTGGTTTGATTACGCATTATATATGCGGGCAGCGGGTGCTTGCGGCCCTGCCTCCCAATGTGGCGCGGTGCATTACAGAGCATCGCAAGCTGTTTAATATTGGATGCCAAGGCCCCGATATTTTCTTTTATTATCTGCCCGGCGTCCTAAAGCGCGATTTGCGGGGAATAGGCACGAAGATGCACAAGCAAAATGTGGGCGATTTTATGCGCGCCATGGCCGAGGAGCTTATACAGCTGGAAGACGAGACCAAAGACGCGGGCTTTGCGTATTTTGCCGGCTATCTTACCCATTATGCGCTGGATTGCGCGGCCCATCCCTATGTATATTATCGCACCGGTTTTTTGCGCGAGGGCGAAAAGGGCCGCAAGCTTAGGTATGTCGCGAATCATCTGCGCTTTGAAACCGCCATAGACACGCTGCTGTTTAAAATGGTGGCGGGCAAAAAGCCCAGGGATGAGAAGCTGTGGAAGCTGGTGCATGTTGACAGGGGCACGGCCAAAGCCACGGCCAACTTCGTCGGAAAAAGCATAAATCAGGCCTATGACGTGGGCATAGGCGGCAAAAATGTCTATTGGGCGATGACATATATGGCCTTTATGACGCGCCTGATGCAATCCAACCGGGGTATGCGCAAGCGCGTGCTGGGCGTTGGCGAAAAGATTTTTTTGCGGGAAATGATAGGCTCTAATTTAATACATCTTCAGGAAATTCGCGATGGGCTGGACTATCTCAACGAAGACAAGGCCCTGTGGCGCGACCCTTGGGACGAGACCACAGAGCATATGGAGAGCTTTGCAGAGCTGTTTGAAACTGCGGCAAACGAGGCCGTGATATTCATAGAAAGCCTGTGGGGATATGCCCGCGGCGATGTGCCAATCGAGGACTTTTTAGAATTGGTGGGGGACAGGTCCCTAAGCTCCGGCCGCCCCATCGCGGAAAAGGTGATTTTTAGGGTGCATGACATAATTTTCAAGCGATAAGCAATGAGGCGGTGGAAGCAACCGCCTCTTTTTTGGTTATTTTTCCAAATGAACCCATAAAAGTCAAAAAAATATTCTTGTCTAAACCATTGAAAAAAAGCTCGGCCTGTAGTATAATAATTATCCACCATTGGAAGGAATTGATATGGGATATATTCACAAATCGGTGCTGCTTCAAGAGACATTGGCGTGGCTTGACGTGAAGCCCGACGGCACATATATTGATGCCACTTTGGGCGGCGGGGGCCATGCGGCCCAAATTGCGAAAAGGCTGGATGGCGGCACCCTAATCGGTATAGACCGGGACGAATTTGCCATAAACACGTCACGACAGGTGCTGGCACCATATGCCGACAGGGCGCAGGTTACAATTGAAAAAGCAAACTTCGGGGAATTTGCCCATAGGGCCAACAGCTCGCGAAGCCTTCAGGCCGATGGCATTTTAATGGACCTTGGCGTGTCTTCTTTTCAGCTGGACGACGGCGCCCGCGGCTTTTCGTATAATCATGATGCGCGGCTGGATATGCGCATGAATCAAGATAGCGAGCTGACAGCCCACGATGTTGTAAATCAATACGACGAGGCGCGGCTGACGCGGATTTTCCGCCAATACGGCCAAGAGCGCTGGGCGGCGCGTATTGCGGAATTCATCGTAAAACACCGAAAAGAATCGCCAATAAACACCACCCGGCAGCTGGTGGACATCATAAAGGCGGCCATACCCCTTGCGGCCAGGCGCGACGGGCCTCATCCCGCGAAACGTGTGTTTCAGGCCATCCGCATTGAGGTAAATGACGAGTTGGGCATTTTGGAGCAGGCCATACAAGATTTTGTCGGCGTTTTGCGGCCCGGCGGCGTGATTTGCGTCATCACCTTCCATTCTTTGGAAGACCGCATCGTCAAAGACGGCTTTCGCGCCCTTTCCATGCATTGCGTTTGCCCGCGGGAATTTCCCGTCTGCATCTGCGACAAACGCCCGGAGGTGGAAATTTTGACAAAAAGGCCCATCCTGCCCGGCAATGATGAAATAGCAAATAATCCAAGAGCGCGAAGCGCGAAATTGCGCGCGGCTCGCAAAATTTAGGAGGAATTTTTATGGACAAGCTGGGAATTTTCCTTAACTTCAACGGCAATTGCAACGAGGTGCTGCAATTTTACGCCAAGGTGTTTGATACAAACCCGGGCAGGGTGATGCGCTATGGCGATGGCCCCGCGGACAGACAGGCGCCGGGCTTTGAAGACAAAATCATGTACAGCGAAATGATAATTGGCGGCGAAAATGTGATGTTTTCGGATACGCCGCCGCAGGGCAGCCATGTGGTGGGCAATAATTTCTGCCTGTCCTATAGCGGCAAGGATTTTGACCATCTGCACCGCATCTTTGACGCGCTGTCAGAGGACGGCACAGTGATAATGCCGATGCAAAAGACCTTTTTCAGCGAGCTGTACGGCATGGCCACGGACAAATTTGGCATCACGTGGAATGTGATGGCATAGCGTAGGGGCGGCCTTTGGCCGCCCGCCCCCCAGGCGGCAACAACACCAGGAGGTGCAATATGGCAAATACCGACAAAATTCAAATTTACAAAAATCCCAGGCCCCACAGATATTTTCCGGACCCTTCGGTGGCGCAGGCTTTTTATTCTCCTGATTCTGCGGCAAGGCAAATAGCCGAAGCCGCCCCGCCCGAGCCTGTACATTATCCGGAACCTGAACGTAGGGGCGACCTTTGGTCGCCCGCCCCCCGGTCGAAAAAGCGGCGCAAAGCCAAGCAGCAGACAGAATTCATAGAAGACATTCAGGCGCGCCACAGGCACAATCTCCTGTCATATGTGCTGGTTTTGGCGTTCTTCGGCGGGCTTGCGCTTATTTTGGCGCTCAGCGCCCGCTTTGAATATGACCGCGTCGCGCTGGAAGCGGCCCAGGCCCGGCTTGTGGCCATGCAAAGCGGCAATGCGGCGCGGGCCGGCGAAATTTATGCCGCCCTGGATTTGGAAGCAATAGAAGCATTTGCCATCGAGCATCTGGGCATGATGCCGCCGGAAGAATTCCAAATGGTGGAAATCGTTGTATCTCCACAAAGTTTCTTCGCGTCTTCGCCCCAAGATACGCCTTCGGCAACAGGCTTCTCTTTCGAAAGATTTTGGAATATACTGTTTTCGTTTGACGCAGGGTATACGCGGGAGTAGGCCATGGACGGAAGATATTCAAATGATAGAGAAAGGCGCCGCAAATTAAGACAACGAGAGGCCATAAAAACAGCAGGACGCGAAAGAAGGGCCAAAAAGCACACAAAACAGGCCTTTTCACGCAGATGGCGCAGTAAAAAGCTGTCAATCATGGCCTTCTTTTTCGTGCTCATCTTGGGCTTCTTCCTTTTTGAAATTTCGCGCTGGCAAAGTTTTGCAGGCGAAGCCTATGCCGTGCGCACGCTGACACAAATTGTCAATCGCCATTCCACTGACGACAGGCTGATGATACAGCCCACCCGGGGCACAATTACAGACAGAAATATGCAATCTTTGGCGGTCAGCTCCACGGTCTACAATATTTTCGTTGACGTGCGGATGCTGGCACAGCGCAGCGAGCAAGAGCAAGCCAACAACCGATATGTTCTCACAGAATTTTTTGGTCTGGAACATCACGCGTTTAACCGGCTGCTGGAGCGCGATGATGACGGCACGTTGATTTACAACACGTATCATCATGTGGTGTTGCGCGGCCTGCCACATTCTGACATTGAAGATTATGAGGCCTGGTTGGTCGGCATCGCCGCCGCCCGCGAAGGCTTTAGAATACGCGACATATATATCGAAGAAGATTCTCACAGAAGTTATGTCTTTGGCAGTGTGGCCGCACCCATCCTGGGCTTTCATCGCGGCCTTTGGTGGGGCCTGGAGGATTGGTATGACCAATTTTTGACAGGCAGCCCCGGCCGCACCATGACCGCCTTTGACAATCAAGGAAATCTGGGAACAGAGCGCATTGCGCCAACACACGGCAACACTGTTGTGACGACGCTGGATATGACAATACAGCGCTTTGCGGAAGAAATTGCGGGGCAAGCCGCGCGAGACTTTCGCGCAAGCCATGGCTCCGTCATCGTGATGCAGCCCTTTACGGGAGAGCTTTTCGCGCTGGCCCAATACCCCGGTTTTGACGCAAACCGCCCGGCAGACCCGGAAGGCATTGTAGGTGAAGCTTTTGCGGCGCAGCTGGCTGACCTGGACCCAACCAGCCAAGAATTTTTTGACATCCTTAACATCGTGTGGAGAAATTTCAATATTACCGGTACTTTCGAGCCGGGCAGCACATATAAGTCCATCGTTGTCGCCAAAGCCCTGGAAGAAGGCGTGATTTCGCCCAATCAGACATTTTATTGCCCCGGATTTAAATATGTGGCCGGCCACAGAATCCACTGCTCGCGCACATGGGGACACGGGCTGCTGACGCTGACACAGGCGTTGGCGGTTTCATGCAATGTGGCGCATATGGACATCGCCGAGATACTGGGCCGTGACCTGTTTTGGCAATATCAGCGCGATTTTGGCTTTGGCATCCCTACGGGCGTCGACTTTCCCGGCGAAAATCCCGGCTATGTCTTTCCTTTAAGCGGCCTTAACGAATCGGAGCTGGCCACATCATCCTTTGGCCAGCGCTTTACGGCCACGCCCATTCAGACCATCACCAGCTTTGCCACCCTGATAAACGGCGGCAATGTGGTGCGCCCGCATTTTGTGTCTCAGGTGATTGACGCCCGGGGTGAAGTTGTCTTTTCGCACAACGCGCCGCAGGTGCAGCGCCGCGTCATCACAACCGAAACATCCGATTGGGTGCGGCGCGCCATGGAATATGTCGTAACCGACGGCACAGGGCGATTGGCGGCCATCGAGGGCTTTGCGGTTGCCGGCAAGACGGCCACCTCGGAAAATGGGCAGGTGGGCGAGCCTGATTCATACTCGCTGTCATTTATTGGATATTTTCCTATTGAGCAGCCTCAATATCTCATAAAGGTGCTTTTGCACGAGGTTCCCGTGGAAGTTTGGGAGGCGGGGCAGCGCTCTGTCGCGCCGGTGTTTCGGGATGTGGCGCAAGAAATTATTATGCTGCGCGGCATGGCGCCGACACAGGACTTTGCGGCACATAGCCCCATTTTTGGCGAAGACTATACGGTGATAGAGGATTTTGTCGGCCTTACGGTGCCACAGGCCGTGGCGCGCCTTAATTCCCTTGGAATCGAATACGAATTTATCGGCACCGCGGGCAATATAATAGAGGCACAATTTCCCGTGGCGGGCACGCGCACAACGGGCGACGCCCATATTGTTTTATCCTTGGAAAATGATGGCAGTGCCGAGCTTGCAGAGGTGCCGCCGGTTATTGGCCAGCCGCAAGAATTCGCGCGCGAAATCCTGATAGCTGCCGGCTTTGTGCCGCGCTTTGCCTTTGACGACCATCTGCCCTACACCGAAGCGGGCAGCATCCAAGCAAGCCAGCCTGTGGTGCGCTTTCAGGCAATTTACGGCACAAGGCTGCCCCACGGTACGGAGGTTTTGCTGCGCGTAGCTTATCCGCAATAGCTTGACCTGCAATCTCCCATGTGGTATAATGAATCAATTCCGCGAAAAAAGGGGCCGTAAATGTGAAGTCAGAAAATGTAAACGCCTTTGTGCAGGGCGCGCAAAGCACCTTGGCTATTATTTGTGGTTCTTCGGGCAAGCTGGGCAAGCTCTTTGTGAGGCAAGCGCCATACGAGGGCCTGGCCTTAAGCGTTATCATCGGCCTTAAGGGCCAGCTGGCCGGAGAGGTAATATATACCATGGACACAAACTGCGGGCTGTATTTGGCGTCTAAGGTGATGATGGACATGCCTGTGCCGACGATGGATGATATGGCAAAATCCGCTGTTTCAGAGCTTGCGAATATGATAAGCGGCAATGTGGCCAGCACATTGTATAATCAGGGCGTGAAAGTTGATATTACCGCGCCAACCTTTGTTGACACAGGGGCCGATGGAGACCAATTTGCTTTTGTTAAGCCGGGCGACAAGCTGCTTTGTATGCCGCTGCATCTTCAGCATGGGCAGACGCCGCTGGTTTTTGAAATTGACCTTCATTTGGAGGGTTGATATGCTGCGAAAATTCTGTGACAAATATCTTTTCCCCAAGCAGGCGGCGGATTCGGTGCATCACATAGATTATGACGAATTATGCCGGGCCGGCATACGCGGCCTGATTTTTGACATTGACAACACATTGGTTACTTTTGACGTGCCCGAGCCAACCGAGCAAATTGCCGGCCTCCTCGCGAATTTGGCGCAAAAGGGATTTGGCATTTGCCTGCTGTCCAACAACAGCGAGGCGCGGGTGAGGGGTTTTTGCCAAAATTTGGACTATCCCCATATCTGGCGGGCAAACAAGCCCGGCCGCGCCGGAATATTGCGCGCTATGGCGCATCTGGGGCTGGAACAACATGAAGTGGCCATCATAGGCGACCAAATTTTTACGGATTGCTTTGGCGGCAACCGCATTGGCATACACACCATCTTAACCACGCCCATTGCCAAACGGGATGAATGGACAGTAAAGCTGAAGCGCCTGCCGGAAAAGCTGGTTTTGCGGGCATATGCCCGCAGGGGGCGACAATATGGAAATTAGCGGCCGCACAAAAGTCATGGGTATAATTGGCAGCCCCGTCGCCCACTCGCTTTCGCCCTATATTCAGAATCACTTCGCGCGTCATCTGGATGGCGATATTGTATACGCGGGCTTTGACGTTGGCGCGGGGGATTTTGCCGCAGCCATCAAAGGCGCCGAAGCCCTGGGCATCATCGGCCTTAGCGTTACAACGCCCCACAAGGCCGCCGCCGCAAAGCTGGCTGTTTCTGTGGATGCCCTGGCCAAACAGGCCGACGCCGTTAATCTGCTAAAGCTGACGGATGATGGCTATGTGGGCTATAACACCGATATTTACGGGGTGCAAAAGGCTTTCGAGCATGGCGGCATTGCCGTGGCCGGTAAGACGGTTGCGCTGATTGGCGCGGGCGGCGCGGGCCGGGCATGTGCAATTGCAATGGCCCGTATGGGCGCGAAAAAAATTTTCATTGCAAATCGTACATATAAAAAAGCGGAATATCTTGCAAAAATTCTCGCCACGCATTATAATATTGATACAGAGATTTGCCGGCACCATCAACGCGGCGCGGATATGCTGATTTTGGCCACAACGCCGGATTATATACCATCGGTGCTTGAGGGCTTTGCCGCAATATTTGATGTGAATTATCATCCGCCAAGCCGCATCCCGCGGGCCTTTGGCGGTGCGGAGATGCTGGTATATCAAGCCGCAAAGACCTATGAAATAATACTGGGTGTTACAGTGCCTGTGAAAATTATAGATAATATCCTAAACGAAATAAAAGGGAGGCTGCTATGTTAGACAGGAATAATTTGGAATTAAAAAATTACATGGAGGTCTGCGTTTTGGACCTTATGGAGCCCGTACTGAAAAATCTCAACGCCTGCACATGCGACAATTGCTTGCACGACATTTTGGCCATCTCGCTTAACAGCCTGCCGGCAAAATATGTTGTCACCAAGAGAGGCGAAATGTACACAAAGCTAAACAACTTGCAGCATCAATTTGATGTTGACATTGTGTCGGCCATTGCCAAGGCATCTGTGATAGTTTCGCGCAATCCCCGGCATGACAGATAGGCAGCGCAATATTGCCTTAATCGGATTTATGGGCGTCGGCAAAACCACCATTGGGCGGTTGCTTGCGCCTCTTGTTGCCATGGATTTTGTCGATGCCGACACGGAAATTGAGAAAAAAGCCCAAATGCCCATCCCGCATATCTTTGAGCAGTACGGAGAGGGGCGTTTTCGTTGCCTTGAATATGAATTTTATCGCGAAGTGATGCCGTCGATACAAAACACTGTGATAGCCACCGGCGGCGGCGCTGTTTTGGATGCCCGCATAAGGGCCATTTTGCGCGAAAATGCGCTGGTGGTCTATCTTGTGGCCTTGCCTGAAACCATTTTTGCGCGCATTGGCGGCGACGGCAATCGCCCGGTTTTGTCAGGCGATGACAAGCTGGCGCAAATCACTGCTTTGCTGGCTGAAAGGGACGCGCTGTACAGGCAGACATGCCATGTTGTGGTTGACAGCAACAATTTGGCTTGACAAAAAGGCTCGAAGGCGTTAAAATGTACTTAACTATTAGGGCAAAATGCGCTTGTTGCGGCCGGGTAAGCTTAAGCAACAGGCGCATTTTGTCTGCCCTAATTCGTGAAGACGGGGGCTAGCTATGCTGTAACCCCCAAGCCCAATCACAGAATTATAATACCACATTTTTATACTTTGTGTCAACATTTTTTCAACAACAATCGACACAATTCTAGCCCCTCAGAATGTTAAATGTCTGCATCAAATCCAATCTTCCATAGCCCCATTGGTCATTGGGATAGGTGACATTGGTGTCCCTGGCGCAGCCCTGCACCAAAAAGGAGCGTATGCGCAAATTGTCCAATATGGGATAGTTGCCGTCGACAACGCCCCATTGCAGCATCAAGGCCGCCGCCCCCGCTGTGATTGCCGACGCCACCGATGTTCCCGACATTTCGCCATAACCCGTGGGATAGATGCCCTGCACATCGACGCCGGGTGCCGTCAGCTCCGGAGAAATTATGGGAGAGCGCGTCGGCCCCCATGACGAGGCGGGATACAGGGAATTATTCTTTGGGTTGTAGGCGCCGCAGGTGATAACGCCAAGGGCAGTGCCCGGCTGTACAATGGTATAATTTGGGTTGGGCATGGTAAACTCTACTTGGTCGCTGATAAAGCCCGTCAGCGGCATCCAGGCGTGAAAAACACCATCCAAGATAACGTTGCCGTGGACACTGGCCGTCCAAATGCCGGGTGTCGGATGGTCAATGATAAGCTCTATAAGGTCGTTGCCGCTGCCACCTGTTGGGAAAAAGTAATTTATGTTCACGGTGGACTTTTCCAGCACCAGCCTTTGCGAGTAAAATTCTTCCCTAAAGGTGACTTGGCGCATCACAATCTCGCCGGTGGGGGATTTAACAGACAGATACACCGAGTCCTGGGGCAGGCTCCAGATATATGCCGTGGCCGAAGGCACATTTTCTCCCACCCTTATTTCCACCGGCACAACATCGCCCTCTTTCGTAAGCTTGCCTTGGGTGTGCCGCTTTGTATTGGCCTCGTTGCCGGCGGCGACGCATACGCCAATACCGGGGCCCCTTCCCAAACTTGACAAAAACTCCTCCTGGACACCAACGCCGTCGTGGCTGCCCAAGGTTGTGCCGGTGGACATGCATATTGACAGCGGCCGATTTAGCTGTGCCGCCTTGTTAGACAAATATTTTATGCCCAAAAGTATGTCGGAGGAGGAATAGGCGTTTTCTTGCTCCGGCGGCACATTATATCGCCTTAGATAAAAATCCTTGGCCTTGCGCAGCTTTACCATGATGATTTCGGAATCGGGCGCCGCGCCTAAATAATCCCCTTCTTCCCGAGATGCCGCCACAGACGCCAAAAATGTGCCGTGGCCGACGGTATCACGATGGGGCAGGATGTCCAGGGGATTTTCTGCTTTCAATGCCTCGTTAATATCTTCTTGGCTGTATTCCCGCCCGACAAAAACCTCGCTGCCCGCTATGTTTTGAGCCGTCTGGTCCCAAATTGCCGCGATTTTGCTTGTGCCGTCCTCATAGCGAAAGGCGTTGTGCGTATAATCTATGCCGGTATCTATAAAGCCCAGCAAAACGCCGCGGCCCTTTAAATCCAGGTAGGGCCTTTGCTGCACCTGCAAAATGCCCGAGGATATCAGGGCGGATTTGCCCAGCAGACCGCAAATCCGTGAAGATATACGTATCGTGCTTAAATGCAAGTCCTTAGCAAAGTCGAAAAGCCTACCTTCCGGAAGATACACAATATACCATGCACCGCCGTCAATTTCCGCCCCAATCTTGATATAAGGCCGCGTTGCGGCGTATGCCCTAAACGCGGGTGTATTTGGCACAATAGTATCAACAACATTGGGCATTGCCACGTATTCCGCCAGCGTTATCGCCTCATAATCCGTTTCGTCTCTTATCAGGGCGCCAACTTCGCGGGACCCGAAGTCTCTTAGATAATCCAGCGTGTCCTTCAGGCACAGCGTGCCATATCCCCAAAGCTCGTTGGGATATGTCCTGTCGGCACTGCGCCCCGCGCCCAGATGCAAATATGCCTTAAGGCGTTGGCCGTACAAATCACGGTCATTGCCCTGCACAATGCCCCACTGCATCAGCAAAGCCGCCGCCCCTGTCACAAAAGGCGCCGCTATGCTGGTGCCGCTGTAGCTGTCATAGCCGCCGCCCGCGCTGGGTGCCAAAACATTTACGCCGGGCGCGACAATGTCGGGCTTTATGCGCTGTGCCCCGGCAAAACCCCGTCCGCTAAATTCCGCAAAGCTCTCAAGGGTGGCGTCATACGCACCGACGGCCACCACTCTTTCGGAGGTGGCGGGCATTGTAATTGTGGCATCGGTGTCCGGCCTCAAAAATGCTGTGTCCCGCCCGACTTCCTCGATGGTTGGCAGCCACATGTTGTAGCGGCCAATAACACTGTGGACCGATGTGATGACAAACCGCCAGTGGCCCGGCGTGATATAGCCCTGTGCCGCAGAAATATCCGCATAAATCATCTGGTCGGGATTATAATTGGTGGGCTGGCCCATGTCAACACGAATTTTCACGCCGTCTATGGTCATTGTGCGCTCGTGGTCGGCATTGCGGATGGTTCCGGTGGTTTTGCCCATGGGCGTGATTATTTCAACTGTAAATTCATCGGTAAAATCCTTCCACATCACAACATAAAGCCTGGTAAGCCCGCCGCCGACGGTAAAATCTACAACCTCGCTCTGCCCTGTGGGCAATGTCCCGGAAAAATGGTGCCCGGCTGTGCCTTCGTTGCCGGCGGCCACCACAATGGACATCCTTGGAAGGGTGGCGATTTCGTCCACAAATTGCTCGAACAGCGAATTGTCGTCATGGGCGCCCTCGTTGGTGCCATAGCTGATGTTTACGGCAAAGGGCCGGTTTTTGTCCCCGGCGATATCAGCCACAAATTTCAGCGCGCGCATCAAATCCACGGTGCGGCTGCCTTGCCCCAGCTTTACGACCACAATCTCCGCCTCGGGCGCAACGCCCTTTTCCCTGCCGCCGGAGGACGCGCCATTGCCGGCCGCAACCCCCGCCACCGCCGTGCCATGGCCTACTGTGTCAATCTGCTCAATGACCTCCAGGGGATTTGGCGCGGCCAAAGCCCCGTTCAATTGGTCGGCGGTGTATAAATGCCCGTAGGCAAAGCCCGCGGGCGGCGTGCCTGTGGCTGCCATATCCCAAAGATGCGTGATACGCGTGGTGCCGTCCGCGTTGCGAAAATCGGGATGGGTATAGTCAATGCCGCTGTCGATTACAGCAACCGTAGTGCCCCTGCCCGTAAGGCCAAAAGCCTGCACAGCCCGGGTAATACAGGCGCGGTAAAGGGACTCCGCCATGCGCAGACCTATGCCCTTCGGGCGTTCAAAATATTCAATTTCGGGAAAGTCCGCCAAGCGTGGGATGTCACCGGAATTCAAGGTCAAAATGGCAAAGCTGCCGCTTAGCAATTCCAGCTTGGCGCCCAGCGCCTCGGCCACAGCCGCCACATCACCGCGATATCTTACAATAATTTCAATCATTGATTTACCACCTCTTGCAATTATATGTTTACAGCCCGGCCATATTGTGGTATCATATGATAAAGCGAGGGAAAAATATGGAATACTGCCTGTGTGTAAAACCAAATGACAAAAATTTGCTGCATATTGTGGCGCGGCAAGACTTGCGACGTGGATTTCATACGCCTTTTAGGATTGTGGCGACTGCAACTGACGAATTAGAAGCCTTTGAGCTGGTGGCGGCCCTTGTGCAGGATTATTGTGACGCCCGTGGCTGCCTGGATTTTTCGGGATTTAAACAATGGGCGGCGGAGGCAAAACGATGAAATCAAAATCCAAAGCAATTTTCATGGCGGCGGGCATCGTCAGCGGCCTTTGCCTGATAACGCTGCTGCTGTATTTTGCCGTGGTGGTGCCTTCCTTTGGCATGTGGTTTTACCACTGGCAATATGACGCCAATGACACCTATAATGTTGTGAACATGCGGCCCGACGACCTTCACGAGGTCACGCGTCATATGATACGCTATATGCAGGGGCATTTGGACCGGGATACGGGTTTGCAGATTATGACTGTGGTGGGCGGTGCGCCCCGATATTTTTTCAGCGACATAGAAATTCGCCATATGGTTGATGTCTATGACCTTTTTGCCATTGGGTTTCTAATTCGCAATGGGGCCGTTGTGCTGCTTATACTTTGTTTGGCGGCCTTTGCGATTTTTGGCCGCCACCGGTTGCGCTGCCTTTTCGCGGGCTGGCAAATTGCGGCCGCCGCGGTGTTTGCCGTGCTGGCAACATTGACGATAACAATCGCCATAAATTGGCACCACGCCTTTGTCGTTTTCCACGAAATTTTCTTTGACAATGATTATTGGATTTTGGACAGCCGCGTGGATTTGCTTGTCAACATCGTGCCATACCCCTTTTTCATCACGCTTTCTGCCGTGATTGGCGGTTTTTTCGCGGCGGGGCTGACGACAATCTTTACAGCGGCCGCGTTTTTAAAAAGGAGGTTTGACTAATCCAGCTTGTATTGTCGATAATCTTGGTAATCCTTGTCGTTTTGGGTATTGCAATAGCCGTGCTTATCGCGCTGTTGCTGATTTTGCTTGCCATCGCGCTGTTTTGCAGAATGGAATACAAGGTGAAGCTGGCAAAGCCTGATGCCGAGGCCGATTTTGAATATGACATTAGAATCAAGTGGCTTTTTGGCATTATCAAGCGCAAAATAAAAAGCGGGGAAGAAGCACCCGCGGCGGCAGTTTCCGGCCCTTCAGCTGATGCATTGCAAAAGGAAGGCGCCGAGAAAAAAGATGAGGACGCCGGGGCCGAAAAGGACGAGAAAAAGAAGACGGCAAAAAAGCGGCGCCTGGATGTCCTAAAGGGGCTTGATTTTGACAGCGGCATCCGCATCGCAGGATATACGCTGGCGCTGCTGAAAAAGTTGTTTGCCGCCTTTCGGCCCAAACGCATTGTGATACGCGGACGGTATGGCGCCCAAAATCCGGCTGTTACGGGCAAGGTGCTGGCGGCGGTGTATGCCGCGGCGGCGATGTTGGATATTGAGGCTGATGTCAGGGGCAACTTTGAACAAGAAGAATTGCAAGTGGATGTGCGTGTCTTGGGATATTTCCGGCTGTGGGCAATTTTTGTGCCCATGGTTAGATATATATTGCGGCCTGAAATTTGGAGATTGATTTTCCCAAAAAGGTCGAAAGAAGAAAAGAGGGCAAAGAAGGAAGCGAAAAAGATGTCAAGAAAAAATGATTTGGAGGTAGATGAAGATGGCAACAGAATTTAGCAGCAATATTGCCAATATGTTTGAGCAATTGGAGGGCTTTGTGTCCACAAAGACCGTAGTGGGCGAGCCTATGGTGGCAGGCGGCGTGACGATTATACCGCTGGTTGATGTAAATTTCGGGATGGGGGGCGGCAGCACCGGCGCGGAAAATGGTGAAGACAAGGCCAAAAAGGGCATAAGAAGCGGCGGCGGCATGGGCGCCAATATCAAGCCCTCGGCCATTTTGGTGATATCCGACGGCAATGTGCAGCTTGTCAACATCAAGCATCAGGACAGCGTAAACAAGCTGATTGACCTGATTCCGTCCATTACATCAAAATTTGACCTGGGCGCAATATTTGGCAAAAAAAATAAGGACAAGAACGAAAACAACGAAAACAATAAGGAAGGGGAAAACCAATTATGAACTTCGAGATTTTGACAGATTCGGGATGCAATTTGCCGGAGGAAAAAATAGAGCAGCTTGGGCTGCACATTGTGTCAATGGCCTATGTCCTGGGGGATGAGGAAAAGCTGAGCTATGTAAAAGGGCAGAAATTTGACCATAAGGCATTTTATGATGCCTTGAAAAACAAGATTTCGGCCAAAACAAGCCAGGTATCGCCGGAGCAGGCGCGCGAGGTGTGCCGCCCCATCTTTGAGGCGGGAAAGGACTTGCTTTATGTGGGCTTTTCGTCCGGGCTGTCGGGCTCATTTAATGCCGTGCGCCTGGTTCTGGACGAATTTAAAGAAGAATTTCCCGACCGCAAAATTTTCTTTACGGACACATTGGCGGCATCGGCCGGGCAGCTGCATTTTGTTCTGGAGGCGTGTAAAATGCGTGACGAAGGCAAATCCATCGAAGAAACCCACGCCTGGCTGGAAGATAATAAAATGAAATTGTGCCATTATTTTACAGTGGACGACCTCTGGCACCTTCAGCGCGGCGGCCGCGTTTCCACCGGCAAGGCCTTTATGGGCACGCTGCTTAGCGTAAAACCCATCCTCATCATCAACAACGAGGGCAAGCTGGTGCCTGTTGGCAAGGCCAAGGGCCGCAAAAAGTCGCTGGATTATCTGCTGGAGCGCATGGAAGAAAAAATTGACCCGCTGGCGTGCAACAAGGTCTATATCATCCATTCGGATGCCCTTGCTGACGCCGAATATCTGTCGGAGCAGGTGCTGGCCAAATACGAAGGCTTTGAGACCCATTATGTGTATCTGGAGCCTGTGATTGGCACGCACACGGGGCCGGGCGTTTGCGCGCTGATATTTATGGGCAAGGAAAGGGAATAATTTTACGAATAGTTAAAGGGCGGCCATTGGTCGCCCTTTTGTTTTTGCAGATAATCCACAGGGTTGCGCATATTAAAGACGCGCTGTATGCGGTTTTGCGCGGTGTCAACCAGCTTTGTGACGGC
>JAITMW010000160.1 GCA_031277155.1 Clostridiales bacterium
CCCGCGGGATACCAGCCCCCCTTCGGCAAAGCCGCCCACGGAAAGCTGCACATTGGAGACGGCCGTGGTCGATGTATTGCGCAGACCGGCCCTCACGGTAAAATCATCCCCGGCGTTCACGGTCATTTCTTCCATCACAAAGTCCGTAATCATCACCCGCGGCTCTCCCGGCACGGGGCGATACACCCGCACGATGATATTGCCCTGCTGGGTAGTAACTTCGCGGACATTATTCTCAAAGGTATAATCAAAGGTAATGGTGTGGGTGCCCGTTTCCAGCCTGCTGTGGGGCGTTATGCGCATGGAAAATGTGCGGCTGGCATTTGCCAAAACGCTGAAAGCCGGCAGTTGCCCCACAATTTCCACGGTAAAATCCGCGTCGGCCCTTGGCACAATATGGAAATTGCGCGCGTGAAAGTTGCTGGCATTTTGCAAGGTGACATTGACAATGGTTGATACGCCCGGCGTCATTTCAATATGGTTCACCGGCGCCGACATCACAATCACAGGCGTCTGCGGCTGCACGGGTCTTGGCGTGGGCCCCGGCGTGGGCTCGGGCACGGCCACATGCACGGTCAAAAACCCTACGGCGCTGCCGCCCACATAATCCACAATAACCTGCCCCGTCAATGTGCCGCCCCGATGTTCCTCATCAACGGCCACCGCCACCATTATGGTCACGGTTTCGGCCTCTTCAAATGTGCGGCCCTGCAGCTGGGTTTGGTCGCTTACAATGGCGCTTGCCCCTTCAAAGCCGCTGACCCACGCATGTTGCACCGTGGTGCCCGCCGCAACGGTTACAAAAAAAGGAACCTCCGCAAAGCCAACGTCAACATGCACACTTTCGCTTCCGACGGAGACACTTTGGGCAGCTAGGGGCATCGGCCCAAAGCCGCCAATCAGACCAAAGGCCATCACAAAGGCCAAAAACATTTTCGCAAATCTTCCTGTGTTTTTCATAATTCCCCTCCGGATTTTATTTCAACTTTTTCCGCGCTAACATCCCGCGTGCTTTCAATTTTGCCGTCGCGTATATGTATAACTTCGTCACAATATCTGGAAAGCTCCAGATTATGCGTAACAAGTATCAATGTCTGATTATATTTTTTCGCCATGCCGCATATCAAATTCATCATTTCCGCGGTTGTTTTGCTGTCCAAATTGCCCGTGGGCTCGTCACAAAACACAATTTCCGGCTGGTTTACAAAGGCCCGCGCAATGGACACGCGCTGTTGCTGGCCGCCGCTCATTTCATTGGGCTTGTGGCGCCATCTGCTGCCCAGCCCCACCGCCTTAAGCATCTGCATGGCCCTTTTGTTGCGCACGCGCCTTGGCACGCGCCGAAAAATCAGCGGCAAGGTGGTGTTTTCCAGCGCCGTCAGCGTTGGCAGCAAATTATACGACTGAAAAACAAAACCCACATACCGCTGACGAAAAATAGCCAGCTTTTTCTCGCTCATGGTTTCGATATGGTGCCGCCCCTTAAAGACAATTTGCCCGTGGGTGGGCCTCTCCAGCCCCGCAATCATGTTAAGCAGCGTGGTTTTGCCGCTGCCGGACACGCCCACAAGGCAATACACCCTGCCCCTGGCAAATTGAAGGGACACGCCGTCCAGGGCCAAAATCCTCTCGCCGCCCATGGGATATACCTTCTTCACATCTCTAAGTTCCACCACAATCTCGTTCACAAATTCACCCCGTAAACTATACGAAATTCGTCACAAAAAAGTTCCATGAATTTCAGTATACACTATTTCAGCGAAAAATACAATAGGTCTCGCATACTCTCCCTGGGCCCGCAATGACCCGGGATTCAACCTCTGATTGGCGCTGTCTGTGTCATTCTGAGCGAAGCGAAGAATCTAGACCCTTCGCTGCGCTCAGGGTGACAAAGAAGAATCGGGTAACAAAACACAATCGGGGTGACATAAACATATCAACGCAAATTGTCCGCTCCCGCATTGTCTGCATATTTTTGGACATGCCCGCATAGATATTACATAGCACACTCTAGGAGGAAGACAATGGACAAAAGATTTATACTTTCAGCACTTTTGGCCGCAATTTTGGCAATATTCACTGCCTGCGGCGCAGAGGCGGACATGCCCGAAGATATGGACGCACTGCCCTTTGTGGCCGACGCGCCGCGGCATGAAGCCACACCGGAAAGGCAGCTTGAAACCGTTGGCGACGACATGCCCGTCTCCCGCGGCATGGTGGCAAAGATGATTGCCCTTGCCTTTTCCGACATTGATGAAATTGACCGCGCGCCGCGCCATATCACCTTTGGGGACACCAGCCCCGCGGCCTGGCATGACAGATATATCAACAAGGCCGTCATCCTGGGGCATCTTTCAGGCATCGGCGCCAATTTCTATCCCGAAAGTCCGCTGACGCTGGAGCAGGCGCAATTTGTGCTGGACAGGCTGGATGCCCACAATACCATACGCATACAACTGACGCCCGAAAATCGCCATCTGGCCATTTCCTATGCCCTTTGGGTCAATCTTTACATGCAGCTGCTGGAAAATCTCCGCGGATATGCCACGGTGGAGGACTATTTCGGCATTGTGCAGGAGGATGTCATTGTGCTGATTACGCCGAATTTCAATCCGCAGTTGCCCGCGGGCCATATAATCACCGATTTGGGGCATTTCACCGCGGCGGGTCTGGATTTTGAAAGCTATCTGAACCAAGGGGTATCTGTTTTGCGGCGCGACCGGGAAATTTTGGCCATTGCGGGCCTGACGGACGAAACGCCCACAATCCGCAATGCCTATATTGTGGAGCGCGGCACAGACAGCATCACAATCTTTGCGGGCGGCGCCCAGCGCACCTTCGCTTACAATACCGCCGGCCTGCCGGAGGGCCATATTGCCGATGTGCGCATAAACGGCCAAAATGCCGAGGCCGTGCAGATTTTTGAACACACAGTTTCGGGCATTGTCAGCGAAATTACGCCGGATGCCGTGGAAATTGCCGATATTGGCCGCATCCCGCTGCATGGCGGCTTTGGCATATACAATGCCGTCAATCCCATCATCGCTATTGGAAATTTCAACCAAATCACCGTCGGCTATGATGTGGCGGATTTTGTGCTGCGGGACGGAGGAGCGGCGGCCGCGGCCATAATTTTAAGGCGGCCGGCACCGGAGCATATCCGCGTGGTGCTGTCAACCACGGGCTTTGCGGGGCGCATACACGAATCCGTCGGTCTGCGCAGCGATGCCGGTCTTACCATATATACGGCTGAGGGCACGCTTGAAGTCCCTCCGAATCAGGAGTTTCGCCTGTCGGCCACCGAAAATATGGGGTTGATTGACAATGCAGCCGGAAGAATCACCATAGTGCCGGGCGAGAGCGGCATGACAGAAATTACCACAATCAGCCGCAACTGGCCCGACGGACAAAATCCGCGATATCGCGGCATTTTGGAGATTTCCCGCCGCACAGAGGGCTTTGTTATCGTCAATCAATTGGGGCTGGAGGAATATCTTTATGCCGTCATCCCCAGCGAAATGCCCGTCGCCTTTGGGCTGGAGGCCGCCATGGTACAAGCCGTCACGGCGCGCAGCTATGCGGTGGCGGCAATTTTTGCCAATCGCTTTTATATGTATGGCGCCAATGTGGACGACAGCATACAATCTCAGGTTTACGCCAATTTTCCGGAGACGCCGACGGCACAGGCCGCCGTGCGCGGGACGGCAGGGCAGGTGCTGACTCATGAAGGCGGCAGCAATATGGCAATTTCTGCCAATTTCTTTTCCACATCATCGGGCCACACGGCCAACAGCGGCGATGTGTGGATAAATGCCGACACATGGGAATTTGACCGGGAAACGCCGCCATATCTGGCGGGGCGGCCCCAGGGGCTGGCGGGCCATGTGGGCGACCTTTCGATTGAGGCCAAT
>JAITMW010000022.1 GCA_031277155.1 Clostridiales bacterium
GTGCATCTTATGATTGGCCTGTGCGCCTTAGAGCCGGGCAGCCATTTGGAGCAGCTGACAAGCCTGGCGGATATTTTGGACAATGAAAATGTGTGGAAGGACTTTTTGGCCTGCAAAACCACGCAGCAGCTGTATGATTTTGTGAACAAGAAAGTCAATTAATAAAATCCAGCTGAAAGGGGGGATGATAAATGTCAGAACCATTAAGAATTCAAGCGATTTGCGGGTTTGGCGTAGGGTCTTCCACATTGCTGAAAATTAAGCTCCAGGGTATATTTAAAGAGCTTGATGTAAAAGCCGATGTCTTTAACGGGGATTTGCCAACCGGCCCCAGTGTTCCTTGCGATGCAATCTTCTGCTCGCCTGATATTGGCGAAAATTTGATGGGCAAAGTGAAGGTGCCGATAATCGTCATCAAAAACTTTGTCAACAAACAAGAGTTGGTTGACGGCGTAAAAGGTTTTCTGGAAGGCAGAGAATCTTAAGAATTTAGCAAGAGAAAATAAATCTATTTAAGACTTGGCTCTTTCTCCGCTTAACTAAGGAAGATTGTATCATAGTCACTTCCGCAATGGAGCGCCTAGAAGGATTTGGTCAAATCATTTTGGACGGCAGTGCCGTAAAATCCGGCGATATTTTGATTATCCATTGGCCGATATTGTGATTGACAACTGCGGCGCCTATGGCGACGCAAACGTCACATTGGATGAAAGCGGTGTAATTGCCGGCCCGACCTCTACCGTCAGCGGTGCCGCGATTGCCAATATGCTGTCCGTGGGCTTTGCGGAGCTTTGCGACAAAAATGGCGTCAGGCCGCCGGTTTTCGTCAGCGCCAACCTTGATACGGACAAAACTGCTTCCGGGCAAACAATGCAAAAGTATATGGAAAGAATCCATTATATGTAAACATTAACAAATTTGACGCATTAAACTGCCTCTTGTCGTTTGGAACAAACCCTGCGGCAGGAGGCAGAATTTTTTAGGCGGTGTCAAAATAACGCCATGTGATTTTTTAACCACGAAAATCACGAAAATACACGAAAGGGCCACTCTGTGAACTTAATTTTCGTGCCTTTCGTGCTTTTCGTGGTAGAAGGTTTTGGGCTGCCAAATTTTTGAAGAGAGGGCTTCGTATGACGACCATTATCAAAAACGCAAAGGTGTTCCGCGCGGACGGGGCGTTTCAACAGGGCGATGTAGCCATTGACGGCGAATATTTTTCCGATGCGTCGGCTGGCGGCACAGAGATTGACGCCGGCGGGCGCTATGCAATACCCGGTTTGATTGACGTTCATTTGCATGGCTGTGTGGGCCGCGACTTTACCGAGGCCGATGTGGACGGGATTGCAAAAATGGCGCGCTATCAGGCGGAAAACGGCATAACGGCCATCTGCCCGACCACGTTTACGCTGCCGGAAGCACAGCTAGACCAGGCCTGCCGCAATATTGCCGCCGCCTGTGACACGCCGGAGGCAGCCGCCATTGCGGGCATACACCTGGAAGGCCCCTTTTTTTCACCGCACAAAGCAGGGGCGCAAAATCCCGCTTATATGCAGCCGCCAAATATTCAAATGGTTGAACGTTTGCAGGCAGCGGCGGGCGGCCTTGTGAAAATTTTGTCCATAGCGCCCGAAATGCCCGGCGCAATGGAGCTTATTGATGTGTTTGCGGACGAAATTGTCTGCTCGCTGGCCCACACCACAGCAAATTATGAAATCGCCACAGAGGCTTTGGCGCGCGGGGCGCGGCATATCACCCATCTTTACAACGCGATGCCGCCCCTTGGCCACAGAGAGCCGGGCGTTATCGGCGCCGCGCTTGACAGCCCCCATTGCAATGTGGAATTAATCTGCGACAATGTACATATTCACCCCGCCGTGGTGCGCGCAACCCTGCGCATGTTTGGGGACGACAGGGTGATTATGATTAGCGACAGCATGGCCGCCGCTGGCCTGGGCGAGGGAACATATGAAATTGGCGGGCTGGCTGTGGATGTGCGGGGCAACACGGCCCGCCTGGCCAACAACGGGCCCATTGCCGGCTCTGTGTCTAACTTAATGCAATGCGTGCGCACAGCCGTCACGCAAATGAATATCCCCCTTGCGCAGGCCGTGAAATGCGCCAGCGTAAATCCCGCAAAGGCCATCGGCATCTTTAACGAGCGGGGCAGCATCGCGCCCGGCAAATATGCGGACCTTGTGCTGTTAAACGCGGATTTGTCCATACATGCCGTGTATTTGCGCGGAAAAATTTTGAACAAGTGAGGTATAGGCATGAAATCATTCAACCACACCATCAAAGACCAGCTGGGCATACACGCGCGCCCCGCGGGACTGCTGGTAAAAGAGGCGAACAAGTTTGCGTCCGGCATCACAATCACCAAAGGCGAAAAGAAGGTGGACGCTAAGAAGATTTTCGCAGTCATGAGCCTGGCGGCGAAGCACGGCGACATTGTGACGCTTTGTGCCGAGGGCGACGACGAAGATGATGCCATTGCCGCGTTGCAAATGTTTATGGACGGCAATTTATAAGGAGGTGGCGAGGCATTGATAACATTAAAAGGCACCGCCGTCTTCGGCGGCATAGCTTTCGGCAAAATTGCGTATTTCAAGCGGAAGCAAGGCCAAGTCAAGCGCAGCCGCGTGGAAGACAGCGGGTTGGAAATCGCGCGCTTTGAAGCCGCCAAAGCCGCCGCCATCGGCCAGCTTAAAGAATTGCATGACAAGGCCCGCGGGGAAGTGGGCGAGGCCCACGCAATGATTTTTGAGGTGCATCAGATGATGCTGGACGACGGCGATTATATAGATTCTGTCGTCAACATTGTCACAAGCCAGCAGGTCAACGCGGAATATGCCGTCGCCGTCACAGCGGACAACTTCGCCGCCATGTTTGCCGCCATGGACGACGAATATATGAAAGAGCGGGCGGCTGACGTGAAGGATATCTCCGAAAGAGTCATTGGCATTTTGTCGGGAGCCGAGCAGGGCGGTATATCATTTGACGCGCCCGTCATCCTTGCGGCGGAGGACCTTGCGCCCAGCGAGACTGTGACGCTGGACAAAGACAAGATACTGTCGTTTATCACCATGGGCGGCTCTGTAAATTCCCATACGGCCATTTTGGCGCGCATGATGAATATTCCCGCAATTGTTGGGCTGGGTGACGCGCTGGGCGAGCATCTTGACGGTAAAGATGCCATTGTGGATGGCTTCAACGGAAGCGTATATATTAACCCCGACGCCCAAACCCTTGCCCAAATGAAGGAAAAGGCCGAAGCCGATGCCGAAAAAAAGCGGCTTTTGGAGCAGCTGAAGGGCAAGGAAAATGTGACCCTTGACGGCAGGACAATTGACATTTTCGCAAATATCGGCAACGTGGCCGACACAGCGGCGGCTTTACAAAACGATGCCGGCGGCATAGGGCTTTTTCGCAGCGAGTTTTTATATCTGCAAACCCGGGATTATCCTACAGAAGAAGAGCAATTTCAGGCATACAAGACGGTGGCGGAGACCATGGCGGGCAAAAAGGTGGTGATACGCACATTGGACATCGGCGCCGACAAGCAAATTGGATATTTTAACCTGCCTGTTGAGGAAAATCCGGCGCTGGGCTTTCGCGCCATACGCATTTGCCTGGAGAGGCCCGAGATTTTTAAGACACAGCTGCGCGCGCTGTATCGCGCCTCGGCCTTTGGCAATATCGCGATTATGTTTCCCATGATAATCTCTGTCGAGGAAGTCATCGACATCAAAAAGATTATCGCGGAAGTCCACAGCGAGCTGGACGCGGCAAATGTGCCATATTCCAAAGATGTGGAATGTGGCATAATGATTGAAACCCCGGCTTCGGTGATGATAAGCGACCTGCTGGCGAAGGAAGTGGATTTTTTCAGCGTGGGCACAAATGATTTAACGCAATACACCCTTGCGCTGGACAGGCAAAATCCGCAGCTGGAGCGCTTCCACAACGCCCACCACACGGCCATATTGCGCATGATACAAATGGCGGCGGACAACGCCCACAAAGAGGGCAAATGGATTGGCATATGCGGGGAGCTTGCGGCGGATTTAGAGCTGACAGAGACCTTCTTAAAGATGGGCATTGACGAACTTTCGGTTTCGCCGCCCTATGTGCTGCCATTGCGGGAAAAGGTGCGCAGCATCGGCGCCGCCAAGCCAAAATAAAATTCAAGGCTTTGGAGATGCTCTAAAGCCTTGAATTTTTGCGCGCTTCCTACAGGATTCGAACCTACGACCTTTCGCTCCGGAGGCGAACGCTCTATCCACTGAGCTAAGGAAGCATGGGATATAAGGCTTGACAGACAGCCGCCTATAGTATAGCATAATGGTGAGGATATGTCAAAAGATTTTTGGGAGGCAAACTTATGGAGAAAAATGGAAAGAAGAGATATGCCCTTGTGGGCTGCGGCAGCCGCGCCAGATTTTTTTATGAGGCCGTGGCGACTACATACAGCGCAACCAGCGAAATGACGGCCTTTTGCGACATTTCGCAAACAAGGATGGATTTTGCAAACGCGCTTTTGGAGAAAAACGGCGCGGCTAAGGTTCCTACATACAGGCATACGGAGTTCGAGAAGATGATAAGGGAAACCCGGCCGGATTATGTGATTGTGACCACGGTTGACCGCAATCATGACCATTTTATCATAAAGGCCATGGAAATGGGCGTGGACGTCATCACGGAAAAGCCCATGACCATTGACGAGGAAAAGGCGCAAAATATCATAGACGCGCAAAAGCGTACGGGGCGCGGCCTGCGCGTAACTTTCAATTATCGCTATGCGCCGCATAATACCAAGGTGCGCGAGCTTATAATGGACGACACCATCGGCGATGTGCTGTCCATTCATTTTGAATGGCTGCTGGATACCAAGCACGGCGCCGACTATTATCGCCGCTGGCATCGCAACAAGCACAACAGCGGCGGCATGTTGGTGCATAAATCTACCCATCACTTTGATTTAGTGAATTTTTGGCTGGCCGACACGCCAAAGCGGGTTTTTGCCATGGGCGATTTGATGTTTTACGGCATGAAAAACGCTGAAAAGCGCGGCGTTACGGACTTTTATGATAGGGCGCACGGCAACGTGGCCGCCAAGAATGACCCCTTTGCCATCGACCTTGCGTCAGAGGACAATATGCGGAAAATGTATCTGGAGGCCGAGGCCGACAGCGGCTATGTGCGCGACCGCTCGGTATTTTCGGACGATGTGGCCATCGAGGATGTGATGGGCGTGCTGGTGCGCTATAACAAGGGCGCGCTGCTGACCTACTCCCTGAATACTTTTCTGCCCTGGGAGGGCTTTAATGTGGTCTTCAACGGCACAAAGGGGCGCATAGAGCTAAAGGTGGTGGAGAGGTCCTATGTCAGCGGCCGCGATTCCATCGTGCATCAGGGCGCCACGGACAAAGAGGCGCTGTATGTGTTTCCGCAATTTGCCGAGGCTTATAAGGTGGACATACCCCACGGCGAGGGCGGCCACGGCGGCGGCGACCCCATTTTACTGAATGATATCTTCGGCGTGCCCCGGCCCGACCCGTTTAACCGGGCCGCCAGCCATGTGGACGGCGCAATGTCCATTTTAACGGGCATCGCGGCCAATAAGTCCATTGCCAGCGGTATGGCGGTGGATATTGCGACCTTGGTGAGGTTTTAGATGACCGATATAAAAGTAATGCGCATTGCCCTTGCTGTAATGGCGCTCGCCAGTATTATCACAATGGTTTGGTGGATTGATTTTGCCGAAGCCGGAGGGATGAGAGACAGCATAGCAACGGCATTTCTTGCTGCTTTCTATTTTATTCCGCTGGCATTTCAAACAATTGTATCAATTGTGGTTTTGGTGATACAGTATTTTCGGACAAAGCGCGGCCATGGCAAAATATCTCGTTTCACAAAAATAGCATGTGGCATACCGCTGTTTTTGCTCACCATTCCCATTGCGCTGTCCGGCTATTCTGTTTTTGGCATTGTGCTGATAGCGGCTTCATACGGAATCATTGCCGCTAAAGATGCAAACAAACTGGCATCATGGGGCCTGCCTGCACATCTGGGCATCTTGATGCTGACCAATGCGGCGGTGCTGGTATTTGGTGCGATTGCATACTGAATTAAAGACCATGTTCGACAGAATATTTCGGAATTAAAAATCGGCACAGCATTTATGGGCTACGCTATGCCGATTTATCAATTTCGTCATTAGGCCTGTCCACTTATCCTTGGCAAACCCTACCGGCAGTTTGTCGCAGTAGGGGCGGCCTTTGGCCGCCCGGCACCCCTACAACATACCGCATCTGCACATTTCGCGTCATAGACAGGACACACAAGCCCGCAAGACATGTAGGGGCGGCCTTTGGCCGCCCGCGTTCCAAGCGCATACGGAGCCTCGGATAGCCCCATTGGGCCGCCCTGCAAGCATTATGCCAAGGCTTCCAGCCCCTGCTTTACGGCATCCACATTAAGCGCCGCAAGCTGCGGATATTTCTCCGCAAAACGCTGATGCAGCACTTCTTCTACGTCCCCGAAGGTGAAAAGGTCGGTTTTTTGCAAAAAGGCCGCCAGCATCACCATATTGGCCACACGTATATTGCCCAGCTTATTGGCAATGTTTGTGGCGTCCAACAGCACGGCTTCCACATCTGTCCTGTCAATCGGCTCTTTGACAATGGATGAATTGACATACACCTGGCCGCCGGGCTTCACATTGTCCAGAAATTTCACGATGGACGGGATATTCATGGCGCAGAGGATGTCAATATTCGTAGAGGTGATGGGGCTGCCAATCATCTTATCAGAGATGATGACAGAGCAATTTGCCGTACCGCCGCGCATTTCCGCGCCATAGGAGGGCATCCATGTCACCTCTTTGCCTTTGTTAAGCGCAATTGAGGCTATAAGCTGGCCCAGCGTCAAAATACCTTGGCCGCCAAAGCCCGAAAATAAAATTCTGGTAGTCGCCATCACGCCTCACCCCCTTCGTCCTTATACACACCTAGCGGGAAATAGGGCATCATGGTGTCTTTCACAAAGCCCATGGCGTCCGTCGGCGTCATATTCCAGCCAATGGGGCATGTGCCCAAAATTTCAACCATAGAAAAGCCTTTGCCCTGGGCCTGATATTGAAACGCCTTTTTCACGGCCCTTTTGGCCTTGTTAAGATGGGGAACATCATGGCTGGCAACCCTCTCGATATATGTGGTGGAAGGGATTTGCGACAGCAGCTCGCTTACCAAAAGGGGCTTGCCTGTCAATGCCTCCACCCGGCCAAGGGGGCTGGTGCTGGTTTTCATGTCAATCAGCGTCGTGGGCGCCATTTGGCCGCCCGTCATGCCATAAATGGCGTTGTTGACAAAAATCACGGTGATATTGTCGCCCCGATGGGCCGCATGGACGATTTCCGCCGTGCCGATGGCGGCCAAATCCCCGTCGCCCTGATATGTAAAGACTATTTTATCGGGATTGGTGCGCTTTAGGCCGGTGGCCACAGCCGGCGCGCGGCCATGGCTGGCCTGTATGCCGTCGCAATTGAAAAAGTCGTATGCCATAACAGAGCATCCAACAGGAGATATTACAATTGTGCGCTCCAGCAGGTCCAGCTCTACAAGGCTTTCGGCTATCAGCTTGTGAATTATGCCGTGGGTACAGCCCGGACAGTATGAAAGCTGGGTCTCGGAAAGCCCGCGGCTTTTTTCATATACAATTTTTGACATAGCCTTAAGCACCTCCCCTTACAATTTTTTCCGCCGCATCGGCAATTTCGGCAGGCTCGAAAATTGCGCCGCCGCAACGCCCGTAAAAATGCACGGGCAGCCTTCCGGCCACACCAATTTTCACATCATCCAGCATCTGGCCCATTGAAAGCTCGCAGACCAGAATATTTTTGACGCTGGACGGCAAATTTTGGAAGACGTCATAAGGATATGGCCACAGCGTGATGGGGCGTATCAGCCCCGCCTTTATGCCGCGGGCAGCAAGCTCGTCCACGGCATTGACGGCCACACGCGAAGGCGCGCCATATGCCACTATGGCAATTTCGTCGCCGTCTTTTACGCGATTGTCAACCATGGTCTCGTTTTTCTTGATTTCTTGATATCGCGCAAAACGCTCTTTGTTCATTTGCTCCAAGCCCTCGGCGCTAAGGTTAAGGGAATTCACGATATTTCTGGGACGCTTGCCGCTGTTGCCGTCTGTGGCCCAGGATTTATCGACATTGATGGCCGCCCTGGGCTCTATCACGCAAGGCTCCATCATCTGGCCCAACATACCATCGGCCACCATTTGCACAGGCGTACGATATAGGTCGGCCACGTCAAAGGCTTTGAAAATCAGGTCTATGGCCTCTTGCACGGAAAAGGGCGCATACACGGGGGTGTAATAATCGCCGTTGCCGCCGCCGCGGGTCATTTGGAAATAATCCCCCTGGGCAGGCAAAATGCCGCCAAGGCCGGGGCCGCTGCGCGAGACATTTACGATGACGCAGGGCAAATTTGCCCCGGCCAGATATGACATGCCCTCTTGCTTCAGGGCGATGCCCGGCGAGGACGAGCTTGTCATAACGCGCACGCCCGACGCCGACGCGCCATAGCACATATTGATAGCGCCTATTTCGCTTTCTGCCTGAACAAAGGCGCCGCCGGCCTTGACCATATTAAGTGACATATATTCGGGAATTTCGTTTTGAGGTGTGATGGGATAGCCGAAAAACGCCTTGCATCCGGCCACGATGGCGGCCTCGCATATTGCCTCATTCCCCTTCATTAGTATTTTCATGAGATATCACGCTCCACTTTAATCACAGAATCCGGACAGATGCGGGCGCATATGCCGCAGGCGGTGCAGGCGTCAATGTCCATGCACACAATGGGATTATATCCCTTGCCGTTCACCCTCTCAAGGTCCAGTTTTAAGATGTTTTTGGGGCACGCCCACACGCACAGGTCACAGCCCTTGCACATATTTTCGTCAAATGTAAGCCTGTGCTTGGCCGCGTATTCCACAATAAGCGGGGCGGTTTTTGCTGTAAAAACCATGTTGTTCCTCCTTTATCTATCTTCTTTTTATAAACGCGATGATGCCCAAAATCAAGCCCAGCAAGCCGAAGGCGACATAATAATGCTGGGTGGTTAATTCAATTTGGGGCAGCAGCGGTTGAAACACATTTATTATGGCGGCGTCGGCGCCAAAAAGCGACAAAACCCATGCCGCCAGCACGCCGCCTAAAATGCTGAAAAGTATTACAAACATTGGCTTCCTCCTAATTGCCGATTTTCCTTGCAATTATGCTCTCATAGCCGCGTTTATGCAGCTTGCCGCCGCGGCTGTCCTCGATGATGCCTTCAAAGTGGTGCAAAATCTCCCATTTGGCATATTTGGCGGGCAGCTCGCCCACATCAAACAGCGACTTCGCAAAGGGGGCCATTTCCGGCGTGGTCGGCAGCTTGTTTGTGAAGATGCCGATGGCGTTGTGGCCGCCGATGAGGGTATGCTTCATGGCCCGCTCTAAAAACAGGTCGCGGGCGGCCTTTTCGCATAAATGAAGCACGCCGTGGGAAAGTATCACGCCATAGGTCTTCCTGAAGGCAAGTTTTGCCAAATCCTCACGGAAGAGGTTGACATTGACACCTTTGTCCGCGGCAATTTGCCTGGCTTTTTCCAGGCCGGTCCAAGAAATGTCAAAGGCATCAACAACAAGGCCCTTTTCGGCAAGAAAAATTGCGTTGCGCCCTTCGCCGCAACCTGCATCCAACACGGTTGTGCCGCTCTCAAACAGTGCCCAATGCTCCGCAATATCAACAGTCGGCCTTTTAAAAAAGGTGCTTACAGTCTCATCGCCATATGTTTGCTCGTTTAAAGGTTTGTCCATGTTGCAACCTCCTTGATACGGGCGGCGCAACACCGCCGCCCTTACTGCCAACTCTCGCGCATGGCCAGCTTTTCGAAAACCAGCACTTCTTGGGATTTTATTTCGCCCGGGGCAATGCCCTCATAGATATCCCGCCGCAGCATCGTATATCGCAGCGGCAATGCTGCACCCAAGCCCGGCATCTTCGCGGCCTCCAGCGCCGCCTGCTGGGACGCGAGAACATGCGCGGCCGTCGTGTCATGCAGCATATGGCCGTTGTTGACAAGGCCCGTCACAGCCAGCTTGCTCATGCCGTTGATTTTGCGCACAAATTCGGCCATTTTGGCGGCAGAATTGGTCTCGGGGCGAAAAAGATTGACCACGCAAAGAAATTCCACGGGCGCTGCGCCGGCTTCAATGGCACGATAGCAAAGCGCAAGCAGCTTTATGCCCGCCTCGCCGCCGGCCAAATCCAATATCACATTTTGTGCGCGCACGATGCGGGATGTGAAGGCAAAGCTGACGGCGGGCAGGTCCTGCCCCATGCTGTTTTCCAGGGCATTGCCCATAACTTCAATGCCATGGGCCGCCAGCTGCGTCTTCTTTTCCCTGCTGCGAAAATATGGGTTTATCACGTCCAAATCCGCAATTGTGATTGGCCCGCCCTGTGTCTTCGCCAGCTTCATAGCCAAATTAACGCAAAATTCCGTCTTTCCGCTGCCATAAAATCCTGAAACGATGTAAATCCGCCCCATTATTTATGCGTGTAAATGCATTTAATATCGCGCATGGCCGTAATGCGCTTTTCGGCCAGCTCGTCCGCCACCTGATGTGTAAGGCGGCCCGTTTCCTTGGCAATTGTAAGGATGTCCAGCATCCTCGTGTAGATAAAATCAATATCCCTTAAAGCCGCCTCTTCAACATAGCCAAATTCGGCCCTTTCATAGGACACATTGATAACGCCGCCGGCATTTGCCAGATAATCCGGCGCGTAAATGATGCCTTTGTCTTGCAGGGCCTTGCCATGCGCCGCCGCGTCTTTAAGCACATTGTTTGCGCCGCCGCAGATGATTTTGCATTTAAATTGTGGAATGGTTTCGTCATTGACGGTGGCGCCCAGGGCACACGGCGCATATATGTCACATTCTACGCTGTAAATTTCCTTAAGGCCAACCACCGTCGCGCCAAATTCTTTGACAATCTTGTCGATGCTCTCTTGTTTTATGTCAGAAATAATCAGCTTCGCGCCGTTATCATGCAAATACTTGCAAAGATAATAGCCCACATTGCCCACGCCCTGCACCGCCACAACCTTGCCCGTCAGGTCGTCGCTGCCGTAAACATGCTTGCAGCAAGCCAAAATGGACTTAAACACGCCCCGGGCGGTGTATGGCGATGGGTCGCCGCTTCTGCCGGGCAGGCCCACAACATGGTCGGTCTCCATATTTACATACACCATGTCCTGGGTGGATGTGCCCACATCCTCCGCTGTGATATAGCGCCCGTTAAGCCCCTCCAGATAGCGGCCAAAGGCACGCCAAAAGGCCTCGCGCTTTATGGGGTCTTTGCGCAAAGCCGCCGGGTCGCCCCATATCACCGTCTTGCCGCCGCCAAGGGCCAAACCCGCCAGCGCGCTTTTATACGTCATGCCGCGGGCCAGCCGCAGCGCGTCCTCAATGGCCTCGTCCTCGTGGGCATAATTCCAAAAGCGGCTGCCGCCCAAGGCAGGCCCCAGCACGGTGTTATGGATGGCCGTGATGGCCTTTAGCCCCGTGCTTTTGTCGTGGAAGAAGCATAGCTGCTCATAGCCATATTTTTCCATGTAGCCAAATTTGTTCATTTCAAATCCTCCTAATCAAATATATTGTTGTGAAACATTGTTTCTGCTAATTGTTGAATTGTCATCCTGCCCTTCTTTGTCATCCGTACCCTTCTTTGTCATCCTGAGCGAAGCGAAGGATCTATAGATTCTTCGCCAAGCCGCCAAGAGCGGCGGCTCAGAATGACAGCTTGGGCGCTGTGCTTATCCTAACCCTGGTTGGCGCAGTTACTCGGGGACGAAAACAGCCGTGAGGGAGACATCACCGGCAGGCATTTCAAAGCCAATCCCTAACTGAGTAGGGTTAATCGAAATATTGCCGGAAAGCACCTCCCAATGACTAAATACATATCCGGAGTTTGGGTTGGCCTGCAAAGTAACCGCTTCGCCCTGAAGTATATTGGTATGGTGACTCGCGCTAACTGTACCTGCATGACTGGGGCTTACATTAACGTTTACCGTAAAGGTTTGCATTTGCCTGAAAATAGCCCGTACAGTAACATCCCCTGCCGACATTTGGAAGGATGCCCCAGAGTTTTGCGGGTTTTGAAGAGTGATGCCTCCGGATACCACTTCCCAGCGGTCAAATTCAAAGCCGGTGTTTGCGTTGGCTTGCAAATTAACCCAGCCGCCCTGGGTCACATTGGTATTGGGGCTTGCGGTGGCCGTACCCGCCTGACTGTCATTTGCGCTAACGTTTACTGTAAAGGTTTGTATCTGTCTGAAAACAGCCCGCACGGACACGTTGCTCACCGGCATTTGGAAGGATGCCCATGGGTTTTGCGGGTCTGACAGGGTGATGGCGCCGGATACTACTTCCCAACGGTCAAATTCAAAGCCGGTGTTTGGCATGGCATTTAGATTAACCCAGTCGGCCTGATGCACATTGGTATTGGGGCTTGCGGTGGCAGTACCCGCCTGATTATTATTTACACTAACGCTTACCGTAAAGGTTTGTATTTGCCTGAAAACAGCCCGCACGGACACAGCGCCCGACGGCATTTGGAAGCTGGTTGAGGCAGCGGTGGTATTTTGTATACTGGCCGTGCCTGACACAACTTCCCAGCGGTCAAATTCAAAGCCGGTGTTTGCGTTGGCTTGCAAATTAACCCAAGCCCCTTGCGTCACATTGGATGCGGGATTGGCCGTAGCACTGCCCCACTGCGAATTATTCACGCTTACGGTCACAGACTGCCCCTGCGCTTGGCCCGCTTGCCTAAATACGGCCCGCACGGACACGGCGCCGGTTGGCATGGAAAAGCCTGTTGAAGCCGCCGCGGTATTTTGAATATTGGCCGTGCCGGAGACCACTTCCCAACGGTCAAACTCAAAGCCCGTATTTGGATTGGCTTGCAAATTAACCCAGCTGCCCTGCGTCACATTGGAATTTGGACTTGCGGTGGCCGTTCCCCACTGCGAGTTATTCACGCTGACGGTCACGCTGCCTGTCTGCCCTGGACCCGCCTGCCTAAACACGGCCCGCACGGACACATTGCCCGTGGGCATGGAAAATCCTGTTGAGGCAGAGCCGATATTTTGTATACCGGCCGTGCCGGAGACCACTTCCCAACGCTCGAACTCAAAGCCGATGCTTGGGTCGGCCTGTAATGACACCCAACTGCCCTGGGTCACATTGGTATCGGGGCTTGCGGTGGCCGTACCCCACCCGAAATTATTCACGCTTACGGTGACATTGCCCGTCTGCTCGGTTTGCCTGAACACCGCCCGCACATGCACATCATTCGTAGGCATGGTGAAGGCCGCCGTGGTGCCGGATTGGTTGCGGAAGCTGATGCCGCCGGAGACCACTTCCCAGCGCTCGAACGCAAAGCCGGAATTTGCCTGGGCGTTAAGGGCAACGCCCTGACCGGGACGCGTGGATGTGGGGTTTGATGCCGCCCAGCCCGCATTTGCCGGACTTGTGGACACTTGGATGTTAAATGTCATGTCGTCTTGGGCCGTTCTGTTGCGGAAGCGGCCAAGGCCCGCGTCCCAGATTGGCACTGGCCTGTTAAATGCGTGGGTGCGCGGCGCAACAGGAGAATCGGCCTCTCTCCAAGTCCTGCTTGCGTTCCAATTCCACGAGCCGCCCTGGGAGCGCAAATCCGCGTCAGAAATCATAAACCATCTGTATAAAACCAGCGGGAAGCCATTGGTTACTTGGCGATTCCACGTTGGGTCTATATGATACCAATTGTTATTCAATCTCACCATATTCCAGGCGTGCAGACCTATATTCGTAGGGCCGTAAACATAAATTGCCCTGATGCCAAATGGCTCCAGCAGGTATATCAGCGCATCGGCATAGCCCGCGCACACCGTGGTTCTGTGGACAAGGGCAGACCATGCAAATTGATGCTCGCTGGGATATCTGACATGGCGGAAATTGGGGTTCCAGCCGCTTCCCGTTCTTTCCAGGCGTTCGCGGCTCCAGACGTCGTTATTGTACGAAACATTGTAAACAAGCCAGTTGTGCGCGGCGCGTATAATTTCAAAATCGCTCATGCCGGGCCTGATAATTTGCGCGACAATTCTGTCACGCTCCGCAAGCATTTCCCTGTATGTAGCTTCGGACATTCGGCGTCCCACCGCGTTAAAATAATATCCTCCGGCAAGATGACGGCGGAAGGTGGGGTGCCAGTCTCCCAGATAGTCGTCGGCGGAAGGGTCCAAAAAGGCAGAGCCTATGATATATTCATCTTCCGCGTCTTCCCAAAGAGGCACATCGGCTATTTCAATATTGTCAAAATCAAATTCAAAATTTATGGGTGTGGATGTGGTTCTGATAATCACATTCCTGTTTTCATTATCCCAATCCACCTCCGCGCCATAAGCCTCGGAAATAAAGCGTATGGGCACCAGCGTGCGGCCGGTTTCTGCCACGATAAAGGGCGCGGCGTCCAGATAATGCGGCTGGCCGCTTACAAAGGCCCTTTCGCTGCCAATGTCAAGGACAATGCGCGGTTGATAGGGATGGGTGGCTGTGATGCGCCGCTGCTCACCGTCCCATTCGATGTCCGCGCCAAAGGCCTCGAAGATGGCGCGAAAGGGCACCATAGTGCGGTCGTTGACGATGACGGGCGGCTGGTCAAATTCCATCCGCTGGCCGTTAAAAAACACAAAAATATCGGGCAGCCAAGGACTGTTTGCCAAAACATTGCCGGGCAGCGAAACCATCGTAAGCATCAACGCGAAAGCCAAAAATCTTTTACATAGGCGTTTGATTTGTTTCATGTGGAACCCCCTTTTTTATCGAAATTTTGCGCGTGATATAAAAGGCCAGCAGCACAGCAAATGCCGCCAAAGACAGCAGCGAAACGCCGCCAAGGGCGAAAATCCCTATGACGCCTCCGAAGATGGTGCCAAACATGTCCGTGCCCCAGACAAAAATGCCGCCGCCGTCCCAAGGCTCAAATTCTATGAGATAGCTGCCCGGCAAAAGGTCAACAACAGCAACAGCCCTGCCGTGGGCACCGCCAATTTGATAGGTAGAGGTTACAGACGGGGCGCGGCTTGTCACCTGCTCTCCCGTTGCAATGTTGGTGAATGTAAATTCGTGCGATGCAAGCATGGGCGGCAATCTATATTCCAGAAAAATCTGATGCGGGCGGTCTTCTTCGATATGTACCGTGGTGCCGCTGACAAGCTGCTGGCGCGGCTCGTTTAATGTGGGGCTATGGATAAAGGAAGTAAAAAACACTACGGAAGCAACAAAAAGAACGAGGGTAAGTCCGCCTGTGACAAATATCCATATTCCCAACTTTTTCATATTCCCGCTCCTTCCCGCTGATGTTTCGGGCTATTCGTACTGCCTGCCCTCTTCTTCGCAGCGCATCACGCGCAGCGCGCCGGCGTTTAGCGCCGCCAGCTCGTCCTCGCCGGGATATCGCTTTACGGGCGCGATAAATTCCACGCGTCGGGCAATTTCGCCGGTGATATAGTCGCTGTAGGCAATGCCCCCCGTGAGGATTATTGCGTCCACATCGCCGCACAGGGCCACCGCCTGACAGGCGATTTCTTTGCCCACCTGCATCGCCAGGGCGTCAACAATCAACTTCACATCAGGGTCGGTTTTTGCGCGCTCTTCCAGCTCGATTAAATTATTGGTGCCAAAATAGCCCACCATGCCGCCCTTGCCTTTTATCATGGCCTTGACGTCGCCGTGGGTATATTTGCCGCTGTAACACAGGGCCGCCAAATCCCCCACGGGCAGCGTGCCGCTGCGCTCCGGCGTGAAAGGGCCGTCCCCGTCTAAGGCGTTGTTGGAATCTATCGCGCGGCCCTTTTGGTGCGCAGTCACGGAAATGCCGCCGCCCATGTGGACGACAACCAGATTTACCTCGTCATAGGCCCTGCCAATTTCTTTGCAAAATTTTCGCGCCGTGGCTTTTTGGTTCAGGGCGTGAAAAATAGAGCGGCGCGTAAGGGCGGGATGGCCGGAAATGCGGGATATTGGGATAAATTCGTCCACCACCACGGGGTCCACGATGAAAGAAGGAATTCCAACGGCATCGCCGATTGCGCGGGCGATAAGGCCGCCGAGATTGCTGGCGTGGTCGCCGAAATTGCCGCTGGCAAGGTCTGCCTTCATGGCATCGTTGACATAATATGTACCGGAAGGTATGGGCTTTGTCAGGCCGCCCATTCCGCACACGGCGGCCAATTGGTCGGCGGCCACACCCGCCTCCTTAAGGGCATCCATGATGATTTTCATGCGAAAGTCGTATTGCTCGCCAATTTTTTCATAGCCCGCAAGCTCGTCCATGGTGTGGCGCAGGACTTTTTCAAAAATTGGAACCTCGTCCTCAAAAAGGCCGATTTTTGTGGATGTAGAGCCGGGATTTACAATTAGAATTTTCATATATGTCTCCTTCATGAGCTATAGTCTAGGGGTTATTTTTGCGCGTTACGCGCCATTGGTTAATTGAGTGCAATATAGGAATTTTGCGGGCAATGTAAAGCCACAACTTTTTGTGCGTCGGATACCAAGACGCGGAAAAATGATGTATTGCCATTGTGTTGGGCGTGACTTTTGGCTTTCCGCTATTATGGCTTTTGGGGCAAAAATACTCTGTCGGATATAGTGTAAAGTCTGCCACTGTTTGCAACTCATTGTTTAGAACAAGCCCCCTCTGCAAAAGAATGTTCGTAATTATTTGTGTGTTGGGAGTGGTATCGTACCGCTCTCTCTCTCTCTCTCTCTCTCTCTCTGTAGCACAAAACTCTTAGTGTCATAATATTCCAAAAACACCCTGAATAATGGGTGGTCTGCTCGGGCACCCATTAAAGCGGTCGGGACGATAAATTCCCTTTCAAATCCCGAAACGGCTTTGTGTTGCAAAATTTCATCTATAGGTTTTATCAATTCGCAATCCGTATCCATATAAATGCCGCCGTGCTCAACCAAAGCATAAAGTCTTGCCACGTCACTTACAAAAGCCCATTTTTTCGCATTATATGCCTCTTTGACATAAGTGTTGTAGTTTATATCAAAATTGCTTTCGTCCCATTGTTTTATTTCATAGTCGGGACAATGCTTTTTCCAGCTTTCTATGCACTTGACAGCAAGTGGTGGAAGCGGATTGCCGCCAAACCAGCAATAGTGTATTGTTTTTGGTATCAATATAATTCTCCTCCTTAAAAATATGCCAAAATATGCCGCGTATACTGCTAAAATAACACCGACAGCGCAATGCTTATCAGCTTGCTTTCGGCGGTATCCGCGCGGGATGTCAGCACTATGGGGCGCTTTGCGCCGATGACGACGCCGCCGTTTTTGCCGCCCGCCAAAAAGGCCAGGGCTTTGTACAGGATATTGCCCGCCTCAATATTGGGGC
>JAITMW010000096.1 GCA_031277155.1 Clostridiales bacterium
GTAGTATTCTTCGGGCATATTGTTATCATTCAGCCTGTTTTGTGTCGGCAAAAAGGCTTGCATTTCTTTCCATATTGTATCGGTTTGATAGCTCATCCAACCACTCCATAAATATAAATTTCACTTGCCGCCACCTCAAGACCGCAACGGCGTACAAAATAATTTTACCACACCCAACCCCAAATAGCTACACTAAATTTCCTGTTCTTTGGAAGAGGTCGGGGGCGTGGGGGCAGAGCCACCACAAAGCATACGCCTACTGCCGCTTCCAAAGCTCGGCCTCATCCGGCGCCCGCAAGATATTTTGCGCCCCATAATAAAATTGCATATACATTCCTCCAAAGATACGGCATAACGCAATGTATGCCGGGACGAATTTGTTTTGCTGCAATATTTTAAGCAGCTTGTCTTCTTGCCGAAAATAGGCTATAATTATCAGGAAAGGTTGAGATTTTATGTCATTTTTGCCGGCAGCTCCGGAAGAAATCAAAGATATAGCGGCCGTGGATTTTGTATTGGTGACGGGCGACGCCTATGTTGACCATCCCTCCTTCGGCGCAAGCATCATCGCACGGGTGCTTGTGTCCCACGGGTATACTGTGGCCGTGCTGCCCCAGCCCAATTGGAAAACCACGGAAGACTTCGCAAAATTCGGCCGCCCAAAGCTGGCCTTTTTGGTGACATCGGGCAATATTGATTCTATGGTAAATCATTATTCCGTGTCGCTGCACAAACGCAAGACGGACGCATATTCGCCCGGCGGCCGGCCGGGTATGCGGCCAAACCGCGCCGCAATAGTATATTGCAACAAAATCCGCGAGGTCTTTAGGGATGTCCCCATTGTGATTGGCGGTCTGGAGGCCAGCCTGCGCAGGCTTTCCCATTATGACTATTGGGACAATGCCGTGCGGCGGTCCATTTTGCTGGATGCCGCGGCGGATTTGCTTGTGTATGGCATGGGCGAAAGCCAAATTGTGGAAATTGCTGAGGCCCTTGAAAGCGGCCTGGCGGCGCAGCATCTGACCTTCATCCCGGGGACCGTCTTTAAAACGCGGGATATCTCCTTTTTGGACGATTATATCATGCTGCCGACCTTTAAGGCTGTCAAAGAGCCCACAGCCGCCTCAAAAAAGGAATATGCCAAAAGTTTCATGTTGCAGCATCACAATGCGGATTATCTGACGGCGAAAATCCTGATTGAGGGCTATGGCGGCGTGTATGTGGTGCAAAATCCGCCCGCAAAGCCGCTGACCACGCACCAATTGGACAGGATATACGCCCTGCCCTATGCCCGCAATTATCACCCCATGTACGAAAAAGACGGCGGCGTGCCCGCCATAGAAGAAGTGAAATTCAGCATCACCGCAAACCGCGGCTGCTTTGGCGGCTGCAATTTTTGCGCGCTGGGCTTTCATCAGGGCCGCGCCGTGCAAAGCCGCAGCCACAAATCCATCATTGCCGAGGCAACGGCCTTCACGCACGACCCTGATTTCAAGGGCTATATACACGATGTGGGCGGCCCGACGGCCAATTTCAGGCAGCCGCCCTGCGACCGCTTTAAGCAGGAAAATCCCGCGCCATGCACAAGGCGGTGTTTGGTTCCCGCGCCCTGCCCAAATCTGAAATATGACCATTGGGACTATCTCAAGCTGCTGAAATCCCTGCGAGAGCTGCCCAAGGTCAAAAAGGTCTTTATCCGCAGCGGCATACGATATGATTATTTGCTTGATGACCCCAAAGGCGACGCCTTTTTGCAAGAGCTTTGCGCCCACCACATCAGCGGCCGTCTGAAAGTCGCGCCGGAGCATGTTTCGGCCAAGGTGCTGACAAATATGGGCAAGCCCGGCTTTGGTACATTCCGCGAATTTGCCTCTAAATTCAAAGACATAAACAAAAAATTGAAAAAGGACCAATATTTGGTGCCATATCTGATGTCCAGCCACCCGGGCTGCAATTTGGATGATGCCATAGCCCTGGCGGAATATCTGCAAAGCACGGGGCATCAGCCCGAGCAGGTTCAGGACTTTTATCCCACCCCGGGCACCCTGTCCACATGCATGTATTACACCGGGCTGGACCCGCGCAATATGCAAAAGGTGTTTGTGCCCAAAAGCCAAAGAGAAAAGGCCACCCAGCGCGCGCTGATACAATACAGATTGCCCGCCAATCGCAAAATTGTAAAAGACGCGCTGATTAGGGCCGGGCGCAAAGACCTCATCGGCCACAATCCCAAGGCGTTGATTCGCCCTGCTAAGAATAAAGGAGTTATTTCCAGCCGATAAATAATCCGAAAAAAATACAAGCCTGAAATTCTTTTTGGGCATTATAAATTCAAGATTATAAAATTTGACAAGGGGAGTTTTTATGAAAATCAAACAGTTTGCAATACGGTTGTTGTGGATAGTTTTTTCGATTGTGTTGATTGCGGTTGGCGTCAACATGTTTTTGGGGCCCCATCAAATAGCGGCGGGCGGCCTGACGGGCCTTGCCATCATTTTGGAAACCGCGATAAATGTGGACAGGTCCGTCATCGTCTATATCGGCAACGGCATCGTCATCATCGCGACGCTGTTTTTCCTTGGGCGTCAGGTTTTTATCAATACCATAATAGGCGCGGGCCTGCTGCCTGTAGCCATCAGCCTTGTGCCGCAATACACGCTGGTTGAGGACAGGATGCTGTCAATGGTGGTGGGCAGCGTCATTTTCGGCGTGGCCGTTTCCATCCTCTATAAAAATCATGCTTCCAGCGGCGGCACGGCTGTTCCGCCTCTGATTTTAAAAAAATATTTTGGCCTAAAGCCCTCCATCGGCCTTTTTGTTACGGACGGGCTTGTGGTGGTTCTCAGTCTGTTTATTTTTGATTGGGACTCGTTTTTCTTTGCAATATTGTCAATTTTTATCACAATGGTGGTGATGGGCTATATCGAAAACGGCATAAACAAGAAAAAGCGCGTGCATATCATAAGCAAGCAAAGCGACGCCATCGTGAAAGATGTGATGAAGCAGCTGGGCAAAAGCGTTACCTGCATCCCCACAATGGGCTCCTACGAAAAGGCGGAAACGCCCATGCTGATGATTACGTTGGAGGCAGGCGATTATCGAAAGCTGATTGAAATAGTGGGCAAACATGACAAGCAGGCGTTTTTGGTGACGGATGTTGTTTCTGATGTCCATGGGCGCGGCTTCACATATGGGTCCGGCAGCGTATAGACCAAAAAGGCGCCCCCTGCCGGCTTTTGTTCCACGGTTTCAGGCGCCAATCTTTTCGCTTGGGCTGTCCTCAAGGCTACCGATTTTTATATTTCTTCATAGCCAATTTCCCAAACCCGGCTTTCCGAAAACAGCCTTACAAGCTCTTTGTGCAGCTTCCCTTCTTCGGCCATTTCCCAAAGGATGGACAATGCCTTGTCCACAGGCACACTGCGCTTGTATGGCCTGTCTTCGGCCAACAGGGCCTCAAAAATGTCTGTGATGGTCATTATGCAGGTATCCAGATGGATGTCTTCGGCCGTCAGCCTGCGCGGATAGCCTGTCCCATTCAAAAATTCGTGATGATTTCTGGCCAATTCCGGCACATCTTTATATTGCTTGTAATACTTCCAAAAGGCCATTTTGTCCAACAGGCGGCCCGTAACAACCGCATGGTCTTCCATCAAAAGCCTTTCCCTGCGTGTGAGGGTGCCTCTTCGGATTAAGAGGGCCTCCATGTCATATTCGTCCAAAAGAGGCACAACTTGCCCCAAGGAGTTTCTGTATGTAAAGTCTTCCAGCTTTTCCACCCTCTCAAATATTTCCTCGGGCAAAAATCCGGCGGGGTTTACGGCCTCAACAAGCACAAGGGCATCATTTAGCCTCTTTATCTCGTTATTATATGATTTTTGGGTCAAAACTCCTTTTAAAAAGTCGATTTCAAGCTGATGACGCTTAATTTCAAAGCGGTTTCTAAGCGTAAACATACTTTCGCCCAATCTGGTTGCCTTATCCATGATGTTTACGGGGGTTACAATCTTTCCGATGTCGTGCAAAAGCGCCGCCACCGTAAGCCTCTCTATGCGGTTTTCATCGAAATAATATGGATGGTCCTTCGGGAAGTTTGCCTGAAGATATTGGGCAAAATCCTTGCATAGCTTGGCCACAGTTTGTGTATGCGTGCTGGCATAACGAGACCTCTCGTCAATGGCCTGGGTCATCACTCCCACAAAGGAATAAAACAGCATCTTTATGTCGTGCATATGCATCAAATTGACCAGGGTGCCGGCGGCCAAATTGGCCAAGGCGGTTGCGACGGGCGGGGCAAAGGTGTCGCCATATGGCACAACTTCACCGGTTTTTGCATCCATGGCGTTGATAAGCTGTATAACGCCCAACACCTCTTGATTTTCACTGCGCGACGCGCAAAGCGGCAGAAACATCATGGATTTTGTGGTATAACCCATATCTTCGTCAAATTTTTTTGTGCCGTTGAAATTGAATTCTTTGCTTGCATACACATCGTCAATCATGACAATTTCATTTTTCAGGGCGGCATATGCCCTGACATTTTTGATATTTTCGTCATCCAGCACAATTGGCGGCATACTGATTTCACCATCGGACTGAAAAATGCCCAGGGAAATATTTTTGACAATTCTGTAATGCAGCTTTTCATCTTCGACAATGTATAAAGTGCCGCCGTCAGAGCGGGTAATTTCCATCATTTTTGTCAATATGATGTCAAGAAGTTTTTCATAGCGTGTTTCGCTGTTGAAGGCCAGCACAACATCAAAGACCTTTTTAAAGTCATATGCATATTCCGGCATTTTAGGCTCGTCCGGCTTATGCTCTTTAGCGATATATTCATCCATTTTCATGCCCCCAACGTCTATGACTTAAAACAAATAGTTCATATGATTATAGCATATG
>JAITMW010000004.1 GCA_031277155.1 Clostridiales bacterium
GTATCGCGGGTCGTGGCGGGGCGAGTCAGTCAACCTATACTGGAATGTTGCTTGCTTTCCGCGTCAAACGATGTTTTTAAGCTGATGGCCAATGATATGGAAATGGCCATAGAGACCAAGGGGCTTGAGGCCGAGGTGCTGGAAAACGGCGCTGTGGCCTTGGATTCTCGCGTGTTTTTTGATATTGTGCGGCGGCTGCCGGGCGACAGTGTTGAAGTTTACGCGGACGACAAAAATCTTGCTGTGATAAAGTCCGGCAAATCCGAATACAAAATATTGGGGATGAATCCCGAGGAATTTCCGGCACTGCCGGAAATTGAAAAGGAGCAAAGTTATAGCCTGCCGGCACCTGAGCTTAAAGACATGATAAGGCAGACCATATTTTCCGTGTCCCAGGATATTTCCAAACCCGTGATGTGCGGGGCTCTGCTGGAAATTGATAAAAACTGCGCAAAGATGGTGACTGTGGACGGCTTTAGGATATCCTTGCGAAAACTTGACTTTGAAAACAGCGGCAAAGACGCAAAAGTCGTGATACCCGGCAAAACCTTAAACGAAATAGGCAAGATTTTGCCTGTGGACGCAAATTGTGTCACGTCGCTTTATATCACGGACAAGCATGTTTTGTTTGATTTGGAAAACTGTATTGTGGTGTCGCGTCTGCTGGAAGGCGAATTTATAAAATATGATAATATGTTTACCAAGGAGACCGAGACCACCGTCAATGTGGACCGCAGAGACCTTTTGGGCTGTATAGAGCGCGCCACGCTGATTTCTAAGGATTCTAAAAAGAGCCCGGTGAAGCTGAAGCTGGCTGACGGCCGCGTAGAAGTGACGTCCAACACCGAAATGGGGGCATCCTACGAGGAAATTGATGTGGAGCAGGACGGCACAGACCTGGAAATTGCCTTCAACCCGCGATACCTTACGGATGTGTTGAAAGTGCTGGATTATGAGCGCATTGCCATGGAATTTAGCACGGCGCTTTCGCCATGCGTCATCAAAGTCGAAGGCAGCGAGGATTATAAATATTTGGTGCTGCCGCTGCGGCTGAGGGGTTAGGGGATTTCTTGAATAATGCATATACAAAGGGTTGTTCTGCGGAATTTTAGGAATATTGCCGCCGCGGATATAGAGCTTGCGACCGGCGCAAATATTCTTTACGGCGAAAACGCGCAGGGCAAGACAAATTTTTTGGAATCCATATATTTTTGTGCAACGGGCAGGTCTCATCGCACCGGGCGGTTTCGAGACCTGGTTATGCTGTCCGAAAAAGAGGCGGCCATCAAAATTGTGACGCAAGGCCAAACCGGGGCCGTGGATGAAATTCGTATGGAAATCAAGCCGGAGGGGAAGTTTTCGGCGATAAACGGCCTGCCCATACGCAAATTGGGCGAGCTTTACGGCCGCCTGTCCGTGGTGGTTTTTTCGCCGGAGGATTTGTCCCTGGTGAAAGCCGGGCCGGCAGGGCGCCGCCGTTTTTTGGATATGGAGCTTTGCCAACTGTATCCCGCGTATTATCACGATTTGCGCATGTATCACAAGGTGTTGCAGCAGCGGAACAGCTTGCTGAGAGAGGCGGGCGGAGGCGCCGGCCTTTACGAGACCTTGGATGTGTGGGACGAGCAATTGGCGGAATATGGAAACAAGATAATGTGGGCGCGTCACAATTTTATAGAGAGGCTTGGGCGCATTGCCGCCGAAAATCAGCGCAATATCACAGGCGGACGGGAAAACTTGGAGATATTATATGACAGGGACGTGAACGAAAGCGAATTTCTTGCCGCCCTGAAGAAAAAGCGCCCCGCGGACATCCTGCGCGGCACCACGTCCTCCGGCATACACAGGGATGATTTGGAATTTCGTATAAATGGGGAAATTGGGCGCAGCTTTGCCTCGCAGGGGCAGCAGCGCACGGCGGTTTTGGCTGTAAAAATGGCCGAAATTGAGATTGTGCGGCAGGAAAAGGGGTATCCCCCCGTGCTGCTGTTGGATGATGTGCTTTCAGAATTGGACGAGGGCCGCCAAAACTATCTTTTGAACAGCATTGATGGCTTGCAGACCATAATCACGTCTACGGGGGCGGAAAACGCCACGGGCGGATATTCGCGCAAAGAGGGCGCAAGGGTTTTTGTTGTGAAAAACGGGGCGATATCGCCCGCGGCCAAAGAGGGCTAAAACAACACCGCAAACAGGCGCATAAGGCTTTGGATGCATTTTTGGCGCCAGGGCCTGCGCAGCCATGTTTCAAGGTCAATCTCCTCGCAAAGGGCAAAGGTATCCGTGATATCTTTTTTTATTTCGTCAAGCACGGGAGCATCGCATATCCACACGCCGTTTTCATAATGCAGATAAAAGCTGCGGAAATCCATGTTTATGGTGCCTATGACGGCATGTTCGTCGTCGCTGATGATGGTTTTGCAGTGGATAAATCCCGGCGTATATTCATAAATACGTACGCCCGCTTCCAGCAGGGTTTGATAATTGGACAATGTCACCACATGCACAAGCCATTTGTCCCATATCTTGGGCACGATGATGCGCACATCGGTGCCGCCCTTTGCGGCCACGCGCAGGGCCTCCAGCATGGTTGGGTCCACAATTAAATAAGGCGTTGTGATATAGATATATTTCTTGGCGGTGTAGAAAAACAGCTTGTATATGTATTTTGCTATATAATCGTCGTCCATCGGCTGGTCTGTGAAGGGCTGGAAAAATCCCGAAGCCGCAGCGGCGGACACAGCGGGGCGATATTTTTCGTAATCCGATTGCCCCTTGGTTTCCCCGTCCCACATCTGCAAAAAGGCCACTGTCAGGCTCCAAACGGCGTCACCTTCCATGCGTATGGCATTGTCCTTCCAATGGCCGTGCTTGGGAAAGGCGTTGATATATTCGTCCGCAAGGTTGGTGCCGCCCGTATAGCCGATATTGCCGTCAATCACGGCGATTTTCTGGTGGTTGCGATAATTGAAATAATATCCGGAGAAAAAGCCGTGTACGTCATTAAAGCGCAGAATCTGGATTTCTTGGGTCCTCAGTTTTTTTATGAGCTTGTCGGGAAAGGTCATGATGCTGCCGATGTCGTCCATCATAACGCGCACCTCAACACCCTGGGCCGCCTTGCGCACCAAAATGTCCTGGATTTTGTCCCAAAGCTCTCCTTTGCTGATGATGAAATATTCCATAAAAATGAAACGCTCTGCGGCTTCCAGGTCGCGCAGCATTGCCTCAAATTGCAATTCGCCCAAAGGATAATATTGGCAATTGGTGTTGCTGTACAACGGCTGGCCTTTGCGGCCCAGATATCCCGCAATTCTTTTTCTGGCGGGGAAAGCCTGTCCCAAATTGGCGTAAACTTCGGGGTCTTTGTCCAAAAAGGTCATGCCGCGGGCCATGGATTTGCGAAATTCCCTGCCTCTGCCGCCAAAAATATCCGCGCGCGAAAATATGAGATATATAAACAGGCCCACAACGGGAAGCACCAGGACGACAATCACCCATTTTATGGAATAGGGATTGTTTCTTTTGATGATGATATGGGCCACAGCCACCAGGGACAGCCAATATGCTATATCAAAAATTATCGGGATATGTACCCTAAGCGCAATGATGACCGCCGCCCAAAAGGTTATGGCTATAAGCCACGTAAGGGCAAACAGCATGGTTCTTAGCATAAATTCTCCTATAGACACAGAATATTGCATATGGCATGATGGATGCCATCGTTGTCGTTGTCGAATGTGACATATTTTGCCTTACTTTTTACATAAGCATCTGCATTGCCCATTGCAACGCTGTTTTCATATGAGGACAGCATCTCTGTGTCATTGACATCATCGCCAAAGACGGCCAGCTCGCTTTTATCAAGGCCCAAAAACATCCGGATGCTTTCTGTGGAATTCAGCTTATTAACAGACCCTGCCATTATCTGCATCACCCTGCCCTTGTCTGTCAAGTAAAGCTGCGCTGTGTCAAGGCATAGTTTTTCTAAATCCTCGATGAGTTTTTTGTCAAGGGGGTCTACGGAATTAATTAAATCCGAATAAAAGACAAGTATTTTCACGGCGCGCAGACCCTTTGCCCGGTCAAGCGTCAAAATCTTGTCTTCGGACACGCCCCAACGCTGATGGCTCTCCGGCTGCAAAGGAAAACGAAAGGCGTGATTCTCATCCTCCAATTGCAAAGCGATATTTAAAGCATCATATTGGCAAGCAAGTCTTATGATTTTTTGAACGACATCGCCGGAAATATAGGTGTAGGTTTTGTGGCCGCCCAATATCACACAACCGCCGTTATAATATACGCCGCCATCAAAAAGCGACAGCGTGCCATCATCCCACAACAGCATTTTGCCTAAAAGCGGCGGTCGTGCGGTTGCTATATACAATTTTATGCCGTCTTTTTTGCACCTTTCAAGGGTCGCCCTTGTAATTGGGGATATTTTCCTTGCAGAATCCAATAAAGTGCCGTCCAAGTCGAAAAACAGTGCCTTTATCAAGCCATGCCGCCTCCTTTAGGAAAGCGCAGCATCATTGTTGTGCCGCGGCCAAGCTCGCTGGAGGCGTTAATTCTGCCGCCGTGGGCCTCCATAATTTCTTTTGCGATGGAAAGGCCCAGGCCCGTGCCGCCAAGCTCTCGGCTGCGGGCTTTGTCCACCCGGTAAAAGCGCTCGAAAACCTGCCGCAAATCTTCCTTAGGTATGCCAATGCCGTTATCGGTGATATACACCATGTAAAACAGCCTGCTTTCGCGGATTTCCACCTCTGTTTTGGCGTCGTCCCCGCTATATCGAAAGGAATTGGTAATTATATTATCCAGCACCTGATTTATGCTCTCCGGGTCTATGTAGACATAGGCCGTGTTCAAATTGCTGACGAAGGCGATTTCTTTGTTCAGCTTTTCGCCGGAGATTTTGTGCTGGCGCACATTGGCAGTTACCAGCGCCACAAGGTCGGTGGTTTCAAAGTCAAATTCCATGCGATTGCTGTCAAAGCGGGACAATTCCAGCAGGTCTTTGACAATGGTGGCCATGCGGTCCGCCTCGTTGTTTATAACCGACAAAAATTCGCTGCGCAAATTGGCGTCTTCCGCCGCGCCGTCCAGCAGGGTTTCCGCATAGCTTTTTATGGTGGTAAGGGGCGTGCGTATTTCGTGGGAGACAGTGGCCACAAAATCCTTGCGCATATTGTCCAGCAGCATATGCCTTGTGATATCCTGAAAAACTATGATAACGCCCTGTGTGTGGTCATCCTGGCTTTTATACGGATTGAAATTGACATTGACATATTTGTCGCCCAAATTGATTGTGCTGTCCTCCATATTGTCGATGGATTTGCCTTCGGGAAAATCTATGCCGATTTCGTCAAAAAGCTCATACATGCTCATGCGGCCGATGTTTTCAATGCCCAGCAGCTCCTCACAGGCATAATTGGAATGTATCAGCATCCCATTTTCGTCATATGCCAGCACGCCGTCGGACATGCTGTACATTATAATTTCCATCTTATTTTTTTCGTTGGTTACGGCGGCCATGGTCTGCCCG
>JAITMW010000005.1 GCA_031277155.1 Clostridiales bacterium
TTACAAGGGCGGGGGAATACTCAACAACCCTTATCATTCTGGAAGAAAGGGCCTTTGCATATGTTGCGGAAAGCGATTTTGACACTGCCCGATATCTGATGTTCGGGCCGCTATATGAAGAGGGCAAGCGACCAATTATTGAAACAATGGACGAATTTCAGCTGACAATGACCACCCGCGTACAAGGAGAGGTTGACCGGGCAAGGCAGCTTGCCGATGGCTTAACAATTGCCGCTGCCGCAACTACTTCTTTGCTCGCCCTTTCGGGCGTGATTTGCCTGGGTGTGCTTCAGCGCAAGATAAGGCCCATCGGGCAACTGACGGCTGCTGCATACGAGGTGGCAAAGGGCAATTTTGCCGTTAATTTTGATACTCGAAAAACAGATGAACTGGGGCAGCTTTCCCGCGCCTTTTTGGACATAAAAAAGGTGCTTGACGACTTGGGCACCGATTTCGAGAAGGCAGAGACGGTGATGCGTAACGGGAATTTGTATTACCGTATGGATTTGGGGCAATACAGCGGGGTTTTCGGGGAGATAATCGGTCATGTCAACGGCCTTGTTACCGAGCTGGTGGACCATTTTGACTACCTTACGCCCATCGTATTTTTTGACAGAGATTTTAGGGTGACATTCACCAATCCGAAGTTTAACAGCCTCGCCGAAGTGGACGGCCTATCGATTGTCGGTATGCACATAGACGAATTGTTAAAATGCAAAGTTTCACAAGTTGAAAATGTGACCGACTGCTTGCAAAACGCCAATTCTTCCACTTTTGAAACCCAGCTTCCCCTTGTGGACGGCAAGGTTTTTGATTTGGAAATATCAACCATACCCCTGTTTAACGCCGAGGGCGGAGTGTCAGGGTTTGCGCTGATTTTAACGGACTTTACCGCCATAAAGAATATGGGCAGGCATAACGATAAGCTAAATGCCTATCGTCACGCGCGCAGCCAAAAGCTGGCCGACACCCTTGTTGCGGCCTTTGACAGGGGCAATTTGTCCATAAATATCGAAAAAAGCGCCTATGACGACGACACAAGAGAAATAGCCATAGAGCAGGACGCCCTGGAGGCTGTTGTTCAAAAAGCAACGGAAAGAATCAAAGGCTATGTGGTTGAGATAAGCGATATATTGGCTACCATTGCATCGGGGGATTTGACCGCGAACATCTCGCGGCAATACAGCGGGGATTTTGCCGCCATCAAGGACTCCATCAACAATATCAGCACTTCCTTAAACAGGACCATATCGGAAATTTCCGCGGCATCTGACCATGTGCTGTCCGGCGCAAAGCAGATTTCTGCATCTGCCATGGATTTGGCCAACGGCGCGACAGAGCAAGCCAGCTCTGTGCAAGAACTTAACGCCTCTATAGAAATGATTAACCGGCAGACCAGGCAAAATGCCGACAGCGCGGGAGAGGCCAATGCCCTTTCGAATAAGTCGACGGACAACGCCCGGGCGGGCAATGACGCCATGCGGCAAATGTCGGAGGCAATGCAGGGGATTAAGGAATCCAGCGGCAATATCTCGAAAATTATTAAGACCATCCAGGATATTGCCTTCCAGACCAATCTGCTTGCCCTTAACGCTGCCGTTGAAGCGGCAAGGGCAGGGGAACACGGCAAGGGCTTCTCTGTGGTGGCGGAAGAAGTGCGCAATTTGGCCATACGAAGCCAGACCGCCGCTTCGGAAACCACAGGGCTGATTGAGGATTCCATAAGCCGCGTAGACACGGGAGCCGGCATCGCAAATACCACGGCAGAGGCTTTGGCTGTTATAGTGGGCAACGCAAATGAAATGCTGGAGATTATCAACAATATTTCTGTTTCTTCAAGGGAGCAGGCCGAGGCCGTTGGCCAGGTCAGCGCCGGGCTGGGGCAAATTTCGTCGGTGGTGCAGAACAATTCCGCCGTTTCCGAAGAGGCCGCGGCCGCCTCGGAGGAGTTGACATCCCAAGCCGAAACGCTGCGGCAGTTGGTGGCTTATTTTAAACTGTAATTTTTCGGCCCGCAGGGCGCGATGGCGGGGACAAGCCCCCGCCCTACCAGTCCCTCAAAAGGAAAACACCGCTCAACCAACGACAAGGAATGGCGGTGTTTTTAATTTGAAATTATGCTGCGAAATCGTTGATGTTCCCGGCGCGCCGAGGAGTCGCGCCCTGCGGTAATATTATTGCCTTAGGGGGCTGATAAAGATTTGGTCCAGCGTGAAGCCCGTTTTGCGGCGTATTACGTCTTCGATTTGGGCGATTTCCTGGTCGGATAGCTGGGGGGTGTCCACAACAACATCCACGGAGGCGTCGCCGATGCGCACATAGACCTCGGAGAAGCCTTTGGCCTCTATCAGGGCCTCGGCGGCGGTTTCGCGCTCTATGCGGGTTTGGATATCCAGCAGCTGCTCGGCGGTGGCGGCCCTTTGCTCCTGGGCGATGTTGGTATTGTTAATCATCTCGGTCAACGAGGACATTTGGCTGCTGCGGGCTTGCTCGCGGTTTAGTTTGGCCTGTATAAAGAACGAAGAATCGTTGGCGCTGTTGACAAAGACCGCGGTTCCGGCCTCGGTGCCCTCGGCCACGGAAAAGGCAATTGTTGGGTCATGGGTGAAGTCCAAATTGCCCGCATAATCCAGCGTGGTGTTTACAACGGCCACCTCTTGCCCCAGGGTGTCGTCCATTATCAGGGCCAAAATTTCGTCTGCGCTTGTCAGGGGGAAGGCCCCTTCATAATCCCCTGTGCTGTCCATAAAATTAAGATATCCCGCCACGGCTATCATCAGCACCAGGGCCGAGATGATGACATGGTTTCTTTTGACGCTGAAAGTAGGTTTACGGTTATTGCTCATAATATGCTCCTCCTTAATTTTGCATTTCAAGCACTTGAATTCGGTGGGGTGCTATGCCCAGCGCGGCCTGCGCGGCCCTTGTCAGCGCGTCGCGCACAACAACATCGCCGCCGCCTTGGGCCACAATGATGATGCCCTCGATGGCGGGGCTTAATTCCTGCACCATCAAGGGGGCTTCGCTGCCGTCTGCCCGCCGCACAATCACATATGTGCTGGACGAATTTGTTGTTTGTATGTTGCGCACCCCTCCTTCGCCGTCATCTTCGGTGGTGGCGGCTGTGTTCTCTTGGCTGTTTCGCGCGAAAACATTGGCGGCATCGCCCATGGATATCATCACGCGCACATTGCCCGCGCCCGCTACAAGGCTTAAAATATCTTCAAGCTGCTGTGTCAAATATGAAGAAAGCGTCATGGCCTGCGCCGTGTCCATTGGCATGTCGTGGATTTCGGCCGGTTCAAGCGGGCCGCCCTCGCCCAAGGGCAGGATGTCTATGACAGAGCCCGTGCCCATGCGGGCAAAAATTTGGCTTGCCAGCAGCAGCAAAATCCCGCATATCAACATGATAACAAGGCCCTGCGCCCCTTTTTTATCCTTCTTGTCAAACAAGTTTTTTAAAAACTTTGGCATATTGTCACCTCATTTGTGTATTGGACTTCCGTGGTGTCCTGTTGTGACTCCTTGCAGTGCATGTCATTGCTCTATAACATGTATATTGTCCTCTGACAGGTTATAGAAGTCCGAGATTGCATTTTTTAGAGAAATTATTTGCGGCGATTCCTCAATTTCCGCCGGGGTGGGCTCGCCGCGGGTGTTGACGGCGGCGCCGATGCGCACGGGGTCTATGCGTATCAGGGCGGCGGGCGCCTCGTCTTCGCCCACGGTCAGGTGTATGGCGTCAATTGCGCCAAAAGCCTCGCCTGTGTCTATGTCAAAATCCGCGTGATGCAGGGTGAAGCCGTGGCGCGAAACAATGCGGTCAAGCTGCTCGGTCAGCGACCGGGTATAGGTTTCCAAAATGGCGTCAATTTGCGCTTGGCCCGCCTCTTCAATTTGCTGTGCCATCACGGCCCTTTCATGGCGCAGCGCCGCGTCAGAAAAGAAGTCTCCGGTGCCGCCCGAAATGGCGGTTATCACACCTGCAAGGGGCGCCGTGATAAGAAATATCAAGATAATGCCCAGCACAAGGTTGATATAGGGCTCGTATTTTTTGCCGGGAGATATTATTGTAATAAAGCTGGAAAAAATTAGGAATACGGCGATATTGCGTATATATTCTGAAACAATTTGCATATGATGGCCCCCCTATATCGAGAATGACGCCAGCATCACCAGCACTATGAAAATAAACAAAAATGCCGCCAGCACGCACACCCCCAGCACCAGCACCGCATAGCCCCCCATGGTGTCTACGGCTTCGACGATGCGCTCGTCACAAATGGGGGCCAATGCCGCCGCGGACAGCTTGTATACCACCACGAAGGCCATAATTTGTAAGATGGGGACGATGCTTATGGCCACGGCGGCCACCAGCAGCGCCGATGAAACCGCGCCGCGGG
>JAITMW010000095.1 GCA_031277155.1 Clostridiales bacterium
AGAAATTGGCGGCGGCCGACGCGACACTGATGGAAAAGCGCGAGGTGGCGGCCATTTTGTCGCAGGAGGTGGCAAAAATGACGGTTGACCTTGCGGACGCCGCCCGGCTTCAATCGCAAAAAAAGGGGCTTGAGGCCCGCCACGCCGCCCTGCGCGAAATTGCCGACCTTTTTCGCGGCAACGCCTTTGTAAAATTTTTGGCGGCGCGGCATTTGCAATATATCACAAATGAGGCCACAGGCCGCCTTGCGCGCATGACGGGCGGCCGATATGCCATAGAATATGACGAGGACGCAGGTTTTATCATTCGGGACGACTTTAACGGCGGCGCGCGGCGTCCGCCCGCGTCCCTTTCCGGCGGCGAAACCTTTATGGCGTCGCTGTGCCTGGCCCTTGCGCTGTCCGCCAAAATCCAGATGAAAAGCCGCACAGACCTTTCGTTTTTCTTTTTGGACGAGGGTTTTGGCTCGTTGGACAGTGACAGCCTGGGCACCGTGATGGATGCGCTGGGGCAGCTGCACCAAGAAAATATGACGGTGGGCATCATCAGCCATGTGGATGAAATGAAGCATCGCATACATAATAAAATCGAGCTCTAATGTAGGGGGGAAGTATTTTGGAGAATAAAGGATTTTTTAGCAAAATCGCGGCGGGGCTGTCAAAGACGCGCCAAAATCTGGCAAATTCTGTGGGCAATGTGCTTAAGAATTTCACGAAGATTGGTGAGGAGCTTTTTGAGGAGCTGGAAGAGGCCTTGATTTTGGCCGATTGCGGCGTGGACACTTCCGTAAGCATCATTGACGCGCTGCGCCGAAAGGTAAAAACTGACAAAATCGACTCGGCAGAAGACGTAAAGGACGCGCTGGCCGCCATAATTTCCGAGATGTTTGAAGCCGCCACAAGCCCGCCAAAGATGAATTATCCCGCCGTGGTGCTGATTATCGGCGTCAACGGCGTGGGCAAAACCACGACAATTGGCAAGCTGGCCGCAAATTTCACGGCGGAGGGCAAAAGCGTGGTGCTGGCCGCCGCCGACACCTTCCGCGCCGCCGCCATAGACCAGCTGCAAATTTGGGCGGACAGGGCCGGCGTGCCGCTGATTAAGCATCAGGAAAATTCCGACCCCGGCGCCGTGGTTTTTGACGCTTGCGCCTCCGCCAAGGCCCGGGCCGCCGACTTGCTGATTGTGGACACAGCGGGCCGCCTGCACAACAAGAAAAACCTGATGGAAGAGCTGCGCAAAATCTCTCGTATAATTGAGCGCGAGCATCCCGCGGCCCATCGCGAAACTTTCCTGGTGCTGGACGCCACCACGGGGCAAAATGCCCTGCAACAGGCCAAGGTTTTCGCGGAGATTGCGGATATCAGCGGCATTGTGCTGACAAAGCTGGACGGCACGGCCAAGGGCGGCATTGTCGTCGCCATTGCAAACGAAATGGCCATCCCCGTGCGCTATATAGGTGTGGGAGAGCAGATTGACGACCTGCAGCCCTTTGACGCGCGGGCTTTTGCCCGGGGGCTGTTTTATGGGGAAGACGCGAATGAGGGGTGACTATAGGCGCATTGCCGTCGTGGGCAGCGGCGGCAGCGGCAAAAGCACGCTGGCAAGGCAGATAGCGGCCATAACCGGCTTGCCGATAATCCATTTGGATATGGAATTTTGGCGGCCCGGCTGGAAACAAATGCCAAAAGATGAATGGATAGTCAAAATGGATGCTATGACGCGCGGCGAAAGCTGGATTATGGACGGCAACTATGGCGGCACATTAGAAGCGCGCTTTGCCGCCGCCGATTTGATAATTTTTTTGGACATAAGCCGCTTTATATGCCTGTTTAGGGTGCTTAGGCGCAGAAATAAAAACCGCCCAGATTTTCCTGATTATTTGCAAGAAAAGTTTGATTGGACATTTTTGAAATGGATATGGGATTTCCCGAAAAATAGCAGAAAACATATTTTAAAACTGCACGAAAAACATCCGGACACACCCTTTGTTGCCATCAGAAATAAAAGAGAATTAAGACGAATCTTGGAGGATTTTAATGAACACCGAACATAACCAGGAGTATCACTGCATCAGCACGGCGGAGTCTGTCAGGTATCTGGGCGCAAACGCCGAAAGGGGCCTTGAGGCCGCGGAAATTGCCCTGCGGCTGGAAAGCCACGGGCCAAACCGCCTGGCGGAGGCCAAAAAGACGCCGCTGATTATCAAGATTTTGGCCCAATTCAAGGATTTTCTCGTGATAATCCTCATCATCGCCGCCGCCATCTCCATATTTATCGGCGGCGATTGGCTGGATGGCAGCATAATTATAGCAATACTGGTGGTTAATGTCATAATCGGCCTGGTGCAGGAAAATAAGGCCGACAACGCCCTGCGCGAATTAAAGGCCATGAGCGCGCCCCGGGCCAAGGTACTGCGCGGCGGCATGGTTGAAAAGATTGATTCCGGAGAACTTGTGCCCGGCGATATCGTGATTTTGGACACGGGGGACTATATCCCCGCCGATTTGCGCATTTTAGAGAGCATCAACCTGCGCGTGGACGAATCTGCCCTGACGGGGGAATCTGTGCCCGTGGAAAAGTCCGCGGATATCACGCTGCCCGCCGACGCGCCGCTGGGGGACCGCATAAACTGCGCATTTATGGGCACCGTGGTAAATTATGGGCGCGGGCGCGGGCTGGTTTATGCCACGGGCATGGGCACCGAAATGGGAAAAATTGCCACAATCCTCAATCAAGTCGAAGATGTGCAAACCCCGCTGCAAATCAAGCTGGATGCAATGGCAAAGCGGCTGGGCATCGTCCTTGTGGCCACCTGCGCCATAATCTTCGTCATCGGCTTTTTGTATCAAATGCCCCTGATGGAGATGTTTATGGTGTCCGTGTCGCTGGCCGTGGCCGCCGTGCCCGAGGGCGTGGCCATCGTCACCACAATGATTTTGGCCATTGGCGTCCATCGTATGGTTCGCGCCAATGTCATCGTCAAAAAGATGCGCGCCGTGGAGACGCTGGGCTCAACTACCGTAATTTGCAGCGACAAAACGGGCACGCTGACGCAAAACAAGATGACTGTGGTTGCGGTTTCGGACGAGGCCAACGCCGGCAAAATCGCGGAAATTGGCGCGCTGTGCAATGATGCCGTCCTTGCAGAAGGCGGCAAAATCATCGGCGACCCCACCGAAGCCGCCATTTTGGTTTATGCCGAGGGCGTCGGCGCGTCCAAAGACGCCCGGCGCGTGGCCGAAATTCCTTTTGATTCAGACCGCAAGCTGATGTCAACGTATAATGATATGAACGGCAAAATTGTGATGCACACAAAGGGCGCCCCGGACGAGATTTTTCATCGTAGCACCCATTATTTGTCAGGCAGCGAGATTTTGCCCATGACAGATGATGTGAGAATGACGCTGGCGGCGCAAAATGTGGCCTTCGCCAAAGAGGCCCTGCGGGTGCTGGGTTTTGCCTATCGGGAGCTTGAAAGCGAATCCCAAATTGACAATATCGAACAAAACCTCATATTTGCCGGGATGTTGGGCATGATAGACCCACCCCGCCACGAAGCCGCCGAGGCCGTGGCCCGCTGCCACAAGGCCGGCATCAATGTGAAGATGATAACCGGGGACCACAAGATTACGGCGACGGCCATCGCCCGCCAATTGGGCATTGCCGACGAATCGGGCGAGGCCCTGGAAGGTGTGGAGCTAAACAATCTCACCGACGACGAATTGGCCGAAAAGGTTAAAGCCGTCAATGTCTTCGCCCGCGTATCGCCGGAGCATAAGGTGCGCATTGTTACGGCAATCAAGGCCAGCGGCAACATCGTGGCCATGACGGGGGACGG
>JAITMW010000108.1 GCA_031277155.1 Clostridiales bacterium
GCAGCAATGGTCTTTCGCAATCTATATTGCAGAGAAAAGCAGCGCGGCCTGTCTTCCGCCGAAAAAAAGATGCTGTCCAATGTAAAAAAAATCATGCTAAGCGAAATTATGCTGTCCTACGATGTCGAAAAACCCGAGGCCGAAGAAATTTTGGAAAAATCCATGGTTATGTGATATATTATCGAGGATTTGGAGTTGTACGCCGCCTTGCTTGCTACACAGCCACAGCCGGGGGAGATTATGGCGTGGGATGGATAATCGAAAATACTTTCGTATTTTGGGGTTGTTTTTTTAGTACAGGGCATGCTACACTTAAAGCGTAGATAGCAAGTGTAGGAGGTGACTATTTTGAAAAATCATAAAGGCATGACGTTTGGCACATCATTTGGAGTAGTCGGTAGTGTACTATTGGGGATACTCGTTCATTCTGCATTTTGGGGTTTATTGCCGCTGGGAATATGTTTAGGTCTAATATATGATTATTTGAAAAAAGACAAGGGTAACAAAAACAACCACGATACCACAGTGTAAGAATTTTCTAAGCACATATACGGCGGCGCGTCATGGTGACGTTGCCGCGCCGTTTTCTTTATGCGAGCCGTTGTGTTACAAAAGAAGTGCAAAGCGGTACAAAACCCGCGCCGGAAGGTGATGTTTTACATTGCTTTTCCGGCGCGTTTTGGTTTATAATACAAGCATAGGCGGGGAGAGCCTTCACCTGCGCTAAACTGCGTGTATACGGATGCACGCCGATAGGGAAGGTTAAGGACATGGATTCTCCTTGCGGTATGAATATTCCTTAACGCCGGCTCGCAAAATTTGCATAGGCCGTATATACATGCTCGATATACGCCCGGCTGTCTTTCAAGATGGGCAGAGTGGCCGCCTTGGGCTGGCCTTGCCCCAACAGCATCCCTGTTTTCATGGATTGCGCGTCCGGGGAAATTGACACCGTGTTTTCGTGGAAAAATTCCGGATGCAGCAAAGCCGCCGCCGCGTAAACATCCCATTTGTATATGCCATTGTGGCCAAACACCTCGTTTTCGCGGGCGAACCAATATTGCCCCTGGGCCTGCAACCAGCGTAAAAACGGGGATTTGCTCTGGGCCAATCGGTCGAACCTCTCTTTTGTAAACAGCGCATCAAGGCAGAGGTTGCCTGTGGCGATGCGGATATTTTGCCCATGGGACAGCACATGCAGGGCCGCCGCGCTGTTGCAGGAAAAGTTAAGCTCGTCCAGCTGCTTTCCGCAGATAATCAGAGGTTCGGTGACGCCGCCCATAAGTGACAGCCCCTGAATCTTTTCAAAGAATTTTGAATCGAGCCGCCACGCGTGATACAAATTGGTTAGGGAGCCCACGGCCAGGACGGAAACTTCGCCGGGGTAGCGGTCGGCCGTTTCCAGCAAGAAGCGGGCGGCTTCGTTTTCTTCCGGATTGTCCTCGTGGCCTTTGCGAACCGGTATGTCGCCAAGGCCGATATTCTTCATAAATTCAACAGTGTTGGGATGCACCACCTCCAGCACATTGTTGCCAAAGGTGGTTGTGACGCCAAGCAGCTGGCAGCGGCCCGTGCCCGCCGCGTAAATTATGGCCAGCCCGTCGTCCAAATCGCAGTCTGTGACCCCGAATGTGTTGTCGCAGTCAATTATAAGTTTTTTCATGTGTATCAGCCACCTTTTTTACGTTTTTTCATGGAATCATATGTTTTGGCAATTTCTTCAATGCAATGCCCCTTGCGAAAGGCGCGCTGAAGCATCTGCATACGCCACATGGTGCGCAGGCGGCCGTTGGCGAGATAGCGCCTGTCCGACGTGATAATATGCCCTTTGGCCAATTTGACGGGATGCCCCGCGCGGCGCAGGTCTCTTGAAAATTTATAATCCTCCATGAGAGGTATGGGCGCAAAGCCGCCCATTTCCTCAAACAGCGCCTTTTCCATAAATATGCCCTGGTCGCCAAAGGCAATTTTCAGGATGCGCGTGCGATAGTTGTTGGATAAAAACGAATGTATCCACATATAGGGGTGGCTGCTGCTAAAGCGTATGCGAAAACAGCCCACCCTTCGGCCGCCTTTCAGCGTATCCCGTATTTGATTGAGGGCATCGGGCGGCGCGGCAGAGTCCGCGTGAAGAAACCACAATATTTCCCCGCTTGCGACCGCCGCGCCGCTGTTCATTTGATTTGCCCGCCCCTTGCGCGAGAGAATGACATTGCCGCCCTTTTCTTTAATCAGCCTTTCGGTGCCGTCATTGCTGCCGCCGTCAACAAAAATTATTTCGCAGTAATTAGCAAAAGGGGCCAAAACCGCAAACAGCGCGTCAAGGCCCTCGCTTTCGTTGTACACGGGTATTATCACAGAAATTGGACGCTGACTCATGCGGAACCTCTTTCTTGATATGTCGGCAAGCCTAACAACAAGCGCCGCCGCCTGCTGCCTCGTCACCGCCGCCGGCAGGGGCACAGCCGCCAAACACGCCATAATGCACATCGCGGTTACCAATTATTTTGAAGGCCTTTCCATAACGCGTGCCGGAAACCATTGACGCCGAATTTCCGCAAACAAGCATGGGCTGGCCCGTAAAGAAGCGATGATGGTCGTCAAGGTCGAAGAAATGGGGATGGCCGGAGATGCTTCCGTCATAATAGGCCACCTGGCCAAAATCTTCGCAAATGTCTTCGAGGTCGTCAAGTTTAAAGGCCCTTACGGTCCTTGACGAAAAATTAACAAAGCCAATTTTTTCTTCGATTTCCTCGTTGTTTAATTCCAGATTGCGCACGCTGGTATAGCGGAAGTCCAGCCAGCCGCAAGAGGCCATAAGTCTGCGAAAATCTTCGACATACATCGCGCCGCCCAGACATTCTCCGCGCAGCACAGGGTCTGACGCCAGGGCCTCGGGTATGCGCCTGTCCGCAAAGACATCTGAGAAATACAGCTCTCCGCCGGGCTTTAAAACACGATAAATTTCTTGAAACACCCTGTCTTTGGCCGGCGAAAGGTTTATCACGCAATTGGAGATAACGACATCGACGCTGTTGTCCTCTATGCCAAGCGATTCCAAATCTTCGATATATCCCTGAAGGAATTTCACATTCGAGTCCTTATGGCCAAAGCTTTTGCTCTGCTCTTTCTGATATTTCTTCGCGATTTCGATTTGCTCGGTGGTCATGTCGACGCCGATTGCGCGGCCCGATTCGCCAACCAGCTTGGATGCTATGTATACGTCCCTGCCGGTGCCGCAGCCCAAATCCAATACGGTCATGCCTTCCAGCATAGGGGGCAAAGGCGAGCCGCATCCATAGAATTTGTCCCTTATTTCCTCGGCAATCAGCGGCAAAATGACCCCGATTTCTTTTGGTGGCACTTCGTCGGGGCAACAGGCGCCTGTTTTAAGGTCGCTGCTGCTTTTCAGCTGCTTGCCGTAATATTCTTTTACATTCTCAATTATGTTATTCATATGCTCCCTCTTTGGTTTTTAATATTTGGCCTGCACTTTGCCCTATTCCAGCGCGCCGCCGCAGCTTGACCCGCTGCCCGCCGTGCAGGCATAGCAATGGTTGGCCGTCACTATTTCGCGCGCAAAAAGGCTGTCCGCGCCGTATGCAGAAATGTGCTTTGCCGGGGAAACAAGGCCCAGCATCTGGTTGAAATCACAATCGTACAGCGCCCCGTCATAGCCCACAGAAATTTGGTCGCGGCACATGACATTTTCCACGGTGGCGGGGTTAAAAGCCGCCGCCAGTTTCTCCATATAGGGCTGAAAATTTCTGCTTCTTTTCAGGAAGGCCAAAAATCTCCCCACGGGAAAGTTGCCCAAGGCAAAAAGTGAGGTGAAGGTGATGCCGTATTGGCTTTGCAAAACCCGGCGATAGTCGGCCTCAAGGCCCTGCTGCGCGCCCACAAGAAAAGCCCCGCCGGGATTGTAAACGAGATTGAGCGTCAGACCGCTGCCTTCGCGGCCATATCCAAGGGAATTCAGCCTCTGCAACACCCTTATGGACGTCTTAAAGATGCCGTCGCCGCGCATACGGTCGGCATCCTTTTCGGTATAATACGGCAAAGAGCATACAACCTCCACATCGTTTTCGGCAAAAAATTCCGGCAGGTCTGTATATCCCTCTTCCTCAAGGATTGTGAGGTTTGTCCGAACTATAATTTGCCTGCCCAGCCTTTTTGCCTCTTGGATAAGCCAGCGAAAATCCGGGTTAAGCTCCGGCGCGCCGCCGGTGATGTCCAGCTTGGGAATTTTGCAGCGGACAGCGGCCTGCAAGCATTGTTCCATCACTTGGCGGGACATGGCCTCCGTGCGGTCCGGGCCGGCCTCCACATGGCAGTGCTTGCAAGTCAAATTGCAGGCAAGGCCGATGTTCATTTGCATGGTTTGCAAGCCGTCTTTGCTATATAATGGAAAATTGCCCGTATCACGAAGTGTTTCAGCAAAGGGCCTTATGTTTTCGGCCCCCTGTAAATCTGCCAATTGCAAATTTGCATCTTGCAAAGTTTTACCTCCTTATCAAAAGCCAACTTGCTTTATGATATTTTTCATCTGCACGCCATGTACCAAAGCCGCGCCGCCGCGGATATAACACGCCACATGGACCGCTTCGGTCATCTGCGCTTCATTGGCCCCTTTTTCAAGGGAACCTTGGGTGAAAGCATCGATGCAATATGGGCATTGCACCGCGTGGGCCACGGACAGGGCAATCAGGGATTTTTCCCTGGCGCTTAACGCGCCGTCCTCAAGCACCGCGGCGGTATATTCCGAAAACTTTTGCCAAAGCTGGGGCGCTTCCTCGCCCATTGTGGCAAATTTGCCTAAGTCTTTAGGGTCATAATATGTATTCATGTGTAAACCTCCAATTTATAGTATTTTTTCAAGGATTTCCAGCGCGTCCTGCACCATTTTTGGACAAAATTCGTCAATCCTGCCGCTTTCAAAGGCTTTATCCAATTCGCCCTCTTGCCTGAAGTCATATTGCACCAAATCGCGGCACGCAAGGCTGCCGTTGCGCCCGATAAAGGCGTCGGCAAATTCCTTTGTCTTGGCCATAACCATGTCGCTTGCCTCATCGTCGCCCGGGTTGCAGTGGCCATATTTCATGCCAATGGCCATCATGGCGCCGCAAACCGCGCCGCAATTGTCCCCGCGCCAAAATCCACCGCCAAAAGCGGCGGCCATGCGCACCACATCGTCCCTGTCGCGCCCCAGCACTTGGGCGCATGTGCCCGCCACTTGCTGGGCGCAGTTTATGCCGCCGTCAAAGCCTTTGCGAATTTGGTCAGCCGTTGGTATTGGTATTTGCGTCATTTTCATCCTCTCCTTATGCATTAAAGTAGTCCCTCAAAATCATCTCAAGAAATTCCGGCCTTAGATAATATTCAATTTTTTCAAAGGTAAACGCGTCTTTAAGGGGGCGGTCGGGGCTTTGATATTCAATCCACGCCATGGCGCACCATGTTATGCCGCGCAGGCAGGTCATGATAAAATAGGGCTGGGTTGCTTGCCAAAGGGCATCGGGGCAATTGCCGCGCCCGCCCGCGTTGCAATAGCTCTCCATAAAGCGGCGGATATCATCGTTGCCAAGGATTGTGTCTGTCTTCCAAAGGGTGGTGGTGGGCGCCAAAAAATGCCCCAAATCCTGGCCCGGACAGGCATAGAGGGGCTTTTCCCAGTCCACCAGATAGGTTATGTCGTCATTGACAAGGAAATTGCCGGAGTTAAGCTCGGTGTTGATAAGGCAGCGCTTGCCGCTGTCCTTTGCCGCATCCAGAATCTTCTGCCCCATGGCCAGCAAAGACGTGATTAACCGCGCAACCTCCGGCGCGGCAAGGGGGCTGTTTAAATAATGCCCCGCCATTGCGTGACATTCTTGCAAAACGGCGGCCAGTGGATTTTCCGGGGCCAGCAGATGGCTGCCGGGAGAAATTTCCAAATTATGTATATCCGCAAGGCACGCGGCCGCTTGGGCCAGGTCGCTTTCATATCGCAAAGGCCGCCCCGGCAAAAACTCCATCACTAAAAACCCATATGGGATATGCGCCTTGGTGTCGTCGATATACAGCGGCTTTGGGGTGCGGCCCGACGGCAAAAGCAGGCCCAAAGCCTCATATTCATATCGCACCTGATTTTCCAAATGCATCTGGCTGCCCATTGGTATGCGCAAAACCAGCTTGTCCTGCGGGGCTGCGGGCTTCTGAAAGATATAGTTGATATTATATTCGCCATGGCCAAGCAGCGCAAAATCAATTTTGCCGCCCCTTGTTATGCCCAAAAAGTCACAAAATGCCTCTGATTGCGTGATTGGCGTTAAATCAATATGCGCCACAAAATTTCCTCCTTTTGGCAAATTTTTCTAGCACTGCCCTGGTATTGGGGCATATGCTTGTGTCCTCTGATTTTAGCTTTTGTGCAAGGCGCGCAAGGTCTTGCGGATTATCAACATCCATGGCGGCCTTGCCCGCGGCCCATGTTTTGCCGTGTTGCTCAATAAGGGCCAGTGTCCCTTTAAATACGCCGGTATTGCCGTATTGCAATTGAAAAATGCCCTCGCAAGGCTCCTTCATGCCAATAAGATAATAACCGCCGTCCTCGGTGGGGCACAGGACCACATCATGGGTGCCCAGCATATCAAAAGCATCCGCCGCCGCTTCGGCACGAATTAAGGGCAGGTCGCTGCCAATCAGCAGGCAGCGACCATACCCTTTTTCCAAAACATGCCTGATTGAATTATGCATCTTTTCGCCCAGGCATTGGCCATGCTGCGGGAAAAATGCGCCGGCATCGGGCAGCAGGGCCTTAAAATCCGCCAAATTGCCTTCGGTTGTATGACATATAAAAATGTCGCAGCTTGCCTGTAATTTTTTAAGCTCTTGAAACATATCACGGATGAAAGCACCCTGAAGCAAACAACACTCATCCTCTGTCAGAAACGGCTGCA
>JAITMW010000124.1 GCA_031277155.1 Clostridiales bacterium
CCGTCGTATGCCGTCAGCATAAAATACAGCATCTCCACAAGGTCGTCCGTGTCCATGCCGGCCTCGTTTAGCATGGCGATTATGTCAAAATCGAATTCTTCGATATGCTCCTGCGCGACAATTTCCAGCACGGCGGCGATGTTTTCGCGCGTCACATCAATGGTCGAAATCATGGGGAGGATTATGCTCTCACGAAAAACCCAAGCCCTGTTAAAATATCCCATGCCAAAAAATTCTTTGAGTTCTTCAGCAGCAAGATGCTCTCGAAGGGCGGCCATAACATCCAAGGCCAAAATTTCTGCCTTGATGTCGTCTGTTATCAGGCCGGTCCATGTCCACCAGTCCAGATAATCTATTATCCACACAGCACGCTCTTCGCCAAGAAGCTCTGTCAGCTGTGTTTTCAGCGCCAGCCCCTCTTCTTCCCAAAAGCGCGGCCTGTCGGCGGCCCAATCAAGCCAAGTGACCTCAAGATGGGGCAACACCACAATTTGCGCCAATATCCCATATCTGTCGAAATAGTCCATTTCAAAAAAGTCAGCGAGTTCTTGCTGTGTCAGCTCTTGGGCGAGAAGCTCGCGTAAATTCAGGGTCAAAATTTCAGAATAGGTGGCCAAATCCAGATGGTCATTTTCCAGCAGCCAATCCATATAGTCCGCAAACCATACGGCCTCCTCCCCCAAAAGCTCTGCTAACTGCGCCAACAGCGCCTGCCCCTCATTTTCCCAGATGGGCGAAAGCACGGGCGCAGGCGGCGAATCCGCCTCATATACCTCCTGGATGAGTGGCTCTATCAAGTTAGTCCATAAAATCTCGAATAGGCGAAATGTCAGAATATCGGAAAAAAAGGGGATTTCCTCTTCGCCGATGACATCTCTGGGTTCAACTTGCCGCGGGAAAAGAAAATTGTTGGACAATACGCCGAATAAATATGAATATCTGTCGTCATTGTCCTGGGCCATAAAGGCCGCCAGCTCCTCGGGGGTTTTGTGTTCTTCCAGCCATGCCATAATGTCCCATTCCAAAAGCCGTGCCAGCGCGTCGCTGTCGAATTGGCCAAGGCTGTTCTCATAGGCAAGGTCAACCACATTGACAAACGAATATGTCAGCCCAACTCCCATAAGCTCCGTCAATTGCGCCATCAGCGCGCGTCCCTCGTTATCCCAAATGTCGGACACAACAACGGACGTCCCGCCAAATGTGCCCCATCCGGAAATGCTAATGGTAAGAAAGACATCCATGCGCAACAGGAAGAATCTGTCGGCGGATTCCATCGCCAAAAATTCTTCAAGCTCTCGGGGTGTCAGATGTTCGGCAAGATATTCCAAAATGTCCATTGACAGTACTTTCTCAAGGGTTTCGTCGTCCAAGTGCCCATGCTCGATATCCAATTCTATGTCGCTGATAATCCACTGGGCGCGCATTTCGCCCAACAGCTCTACCAACTGCGATTTTAGGGCCGCCCCCTCGTTTTCCCACACAGAGGCAAAAAGCGGCATGGGCGTGAAGGCCAGCACAAATACCAGCAGCAGCGCCGTAAAAATCTTGCGATTTCTAAGTCTCATAATATCCCCCCTGCTTTTTTGATATTATCAGTATAACGCAAATTGCGACCCATGTCCATAAAGCATATATTAAATTTTGTTGACAGGCCCCTGTAATTGTGAAATAATTGATTGATATAGCTAATCCGATTTAAAATCGATAGCGATATCATAATTGGGGTGAGAGCCATGAGAGCGCGAAGTAAATATGATTTAACCCAAGGGCCGATTTTGCAGCGCCTGATTACATTGGCATTGCCCATCGTGGCCACATCCTTTATGCAGATGGCCTTCAACCTTTCCGACATGTTTTGGCTTTCGCGCCTGTCGGACGGGTCGGTTGCGGCGGCGGGCACGGCGGGCCTGTTTTTGTGGCTTTCCATGGCCTTTATCCTCATTGGCCGCATGGGCGCGGAAATTGGCGTGTCGCAGAAAATGGGCGAGGGCAATGTGGAGGCGGCAAAAAAATACGCGCAAAACGCCTTTGTCATCGCCGCCGTTTTGGGTGTGGCATATGGCGCGGCGATGATTGCGTTTCATCGGCCGCTGATTGGCTCTTTTGGCATCGAGGAGGCCCAGGTGGTGCTGGAGGCGGAGCAATACCTGGTCTTCACCGCCCTTGCCTTTCCGTTTTTCTTTGTGCATCATGTCATCACGGGGGTTTTCAACGGATTTGGCAACACGCGCCTGCCCTTTTACATAAATTCTTTCGGCCTGGGCATCAATATCGCCATAACCCCCGTGTTTATCTTTGTTTTGGAGATGGGCATCATTGGGGCGGCCATTGCCACTGTTATTGCCCAAGTGATAAATCTGTCGTTAAAGCTGTGGGCCTTGCAGCATTATTCCGGCAGGCCCTTTGAGGATTTCAATTTTTTAGCCAAGCCCCAGCGCGAATATGTCAAGCAAATTTTTCGCTGGAGTACACCCGTTGCGGTGGAATCCGGCCTGTTTACCCTGCTGTTTATGGTGGTTTCGTGGCGCATTGCCGACTTTGGCTATGGTGCGCTGGCTGCCCAGCGGGTCGGCAGTCAAGTGGAGTCCCTTTCGTGGATGATGGCTGTTGGCTTTGCGTCGGCTGTTACGGCCTTTATGGGGCAAAATTTCGGCGCAAAAAAATATGGCCGCCTGCGGCAAGGATATAAAATTTCCATAGCGGCAATGGCCATATATGGCGTCTTTGTGACGGCCGTGCTGTTTTTCTTTGCCAGGCCCCTCATAGGCATTTTCCTGTCAGACCCCGCGTCTGTCGCCATCGGCGCCACATATCTGCGCGTCTTTGCCCTGACACAGATATTGTCATGCATGGAAGGCGTGGCTGTTGGGGCTTTTCGCGGCAAAGGGCTGACGATTAAGCCCACCATTGTTTCTGTCACAAGCAATGTCCTGCGCGTAATTCTGGCATATGCCCTGGCCGAAACCGCGCTGGGGCTGGACGGCATATGGATTGGCATCGCCATATCCGTGACCGTGCGCAATATTTGGCTTTTAGCGTGGTATCAGCTTGATGTGCGCAAATCTCCCAAGGTGGATGAGGCCCCCGGGGCTGCGCCGTAAAAAAATGCGCCAACACAAGTGTTGGCGCAAAAGGGGGCTGAAATAGGGTAGAGTCTGCCTGCCGAAGCAGGCGGGAAATTGCGGCTTAAAGCCTTCGCAAGAAGCCGCAATTTCCGACCGGCTTTGGAAAAATACCCCCCACTTTCTAAATTATAGCATTATTTACAATCAAAGTCAACAACTTTTTTCAAAAAATGTCAATTTGCTTTTTCAAAGCTGCCAATTTGTTCCGCATGAAGGGCAAAAGCGGCGTATATGGCGGTTCCTATGGGCAGGCCGTCCTCATCCACGCAGAATTTGGGATGATGCGCCTGGAAAAATTCGCCTTCTTTTGGGCCTACACCTATTGTGGCAAAAAGGGCGGGCGCAATTTTTGAATATGCCGAAAAATCCTCGCCGCCCATCATTGGCTCCAATTTTTCTATGGTAACATGGGGCAGGGCGGCCGTCACAATATGGGCGAAATAATCGCAAAGGCCTCCGTGGTTGTTCACAGCGTCATATCCATATGTATAATCAATCTCGGCGGTGGCCCCATATGCGGCGCAAATGCCGTTTACGATGTCGTTGATGCGCTTCACGATGGCCTCGCGCACTTCCTGGGTGGTGGTGCGCACCGTTCCCAAAATTTCGGCGGTGTCGGGGATGATGTTGTGGGCGTTGCCTGCCTTAAAGGTGCCAATGGTAAGCACGGCATTGTCAAAGGCGCTTACATTTCTTGCGATGATGGTATGCAGGGCCCTTACAATCTCTGTGCCCACAAGCAGCGTGTCTATGCCTTTTTCGGGCAATGCCGCATGTGTGCCCACACCCTGGATATTTATGGCAAAAACATCGGCATTGGCCGTAACAGGGCCAACGGCCGCCCTTACCTCGCCGGGAGGCGCGTCCACAAACACATGGCTGCCGTAAAAGGCCTCTACATCGTCCAAAAGGCCGCTGTTTACGATTTCAAGGGCACCGCCGGGGGGATGCTCTTCCGCGTGCTGGAAAATAAATTTTACGGTGCCTTTAAGCTCGTCTTTTTGGCGATGTAGCACATCCAGGGCACCCAGCAGCATGGCCGTGTGGCAATCATGCCCGCAGGCGTGCATAACGCCGGGATTTTTTGAGGCAAAGGGCAAATCCACCTCTTCCGTTATGGGCAGGGCGTCAATATCTGCCCGCAGGCCGATGGTTTTGCCCGGTTTGCCGCCCTTCAGCACGGCCACAAGCCCCGTCTTGGCGGGCCTGAAAACTTCCACGCCGGGATATTTGGCAATTTGCTGCGCAATATATTCCGTGGTCTCAAATTCCTTGAAAGATACCTCGGGATGCATATGCAAATGCCGCCGCCAGCCAATAATCTTTTGCGTGTCAACCAATTTCAAAATGTCCATTTTGTCATCTCCTTTGTCTTGTCTGCTACAATTATATCATCTTATGGCTCGTGCTGCAACAATGTTATAAAGATTGTGTTTGCGCCATCGCGGAGGTCTGCGGCTTGCTCCGCGTCGTTAAGGGCAAGGATGTCCGTGGTCGTCACGCGATATTCCTCAACAATGCCCAAATTATACAGCGCGATGAAGGCGGCCTCCAAATCCTCAAAGGCGGGCTGCAAGGTTGCG
>JAITMW010000142.1 GCA_031277155.1 Clostridiales bacterium
GTTGGAATTTGCGCGGCCACAGCAAACACTTCCTTGTCCAAAAAGGGCACGCGCCCTTCTAAGGAGTGCGCCATGGTCATTTTGTCGGCCTTTAGCAAAATGTCGCCCACCAGCCACAGGTGCAAATCCAAATATTGCATTTTTGTGATGTCGTCATAATGCTTGACTTTATCGTAATATGGCCGGGTGATGTCCTGATTTTTAACGCCCCCTTCCTTTTTAAGCACTTCGCTTTTCTCGCTTTCTGAAAAAACCTTGGCATTGCCGATGAATCGCTCTTCCACATCCATGGCCGCGCGCATCAGGAAGTTTTTGCCTTTGAAATTGGGCAGCTTCGCGGCAAGCTTGCCCAAAAGCCGACGTATAAATCGCGGCAAAACCCTCATGGGGCGCAGCGACAGCGGCTCTTTATAGATATTGTACCCGCCGAAAAGCTCGTCGGCCCCTTCGCCGGACAGCACGCCCTTTACGTGGTCTCGCGCCGTTTGGCTGACGAAATATAGGGCGATGGCGGCGGGGTCAGCCAGGGGCTCGTCCATATGATATTGAATTTTTGGAAGGGCCTGCCAATATTCCTCGGTGGTGATTAGCTTGGCGTGGTTGACCAAGCCTTTTTCTGCGGAAAGCTCGCGTGCGTAATCAATTTCATTGTAGCCTTCGTAATCAAAACCCACGGTGAAGGTTTTTTTGCCGTGAAAGCGGGCGGCCAGCAGGCTGGAATCCACGCCGCTGGATAGGAAAGAGCCAATTTCTACATCGCTAATTTGATGGGCCGCGATGGAATTTGCCATAACATTGTCAATTTTATCTACAATTTCATCCAGGGGCGCGTCAATTGGCGTAAATTCGGCCTGCCAATAGCGCTCTATTACGATTTTGCCATCGGCATAGCGCATAAAATGCCCCGCGGGCAGCTTGTGAACACCGCTGAAAAAAGTCTCGTCCAGCACAGAATATTGGAAGGACAAATATGCCGCAAGGGCCGCGTGGTTTATCTGCTTTACAAAGGCGGGATGCGGCAAAAGGGCCTTTATTTCAGAGGCAAACAGCAGCCGGTCGTCAAAAATGCCGTAATAAAAGGGCTTGATACCGAAATAATCCCGCGCGGCAAAAATTGTGTCGTTCCTATGGTCGTAAATCACAAAGGCGAACATGCCGCGCAGCTTGGTCAGCATTTTGGCCTCATGCCCGGCATATAGAGCCAGCAGCACCTCCGTATCCGAATTTGTACGAAAAGCTTCTCCGCCTTCTTCCAACTCTTTTCTCAATTCCCTGAAATTATAAATTTCGCCGTTGAAAACTATCGTCAGCGCGCCGTCGGCGCTGTGCATGGGCTGTTCGCCATGCTCCAAATCCAAAAAGGACAGACGGCGAAAGCCCAGGGCTATGGCCTCCGTAATATGATATCCCTCGCCGTCGGGGCCGCGATGGGAAATTTTGGCTGACATGGCTTTTATGACTTCATCAGCGGGCGAACCACAGCTTTGGGCGTGGTTCTTGCCCAAAACCAAGGGCTCGCCCCTACGGGTAAATCCAACAAATCCACACATTTTCTTTTGTTCCTTTCTTCGTTTAGCATCTAGTTAGCGAAGCAGCTGCTTGCAGAACCAGCGGGCGAACACAGTTCGCCCCTACGGGCTAAACTACAAAAAGTTAACATACCACGGGAGAGCTTTGTAGGGGCGAGCTTTGCTCGCCCGCTGCCAATGCCGAAACTGCTTTCAACAAAGCCGAAATTTTTGGGCAGCTAAATCGGCCACAACCCTAAGCAGGCAATCTGTAGGGGCGAGCTGCGCTCGCCCGCTGCCCAGGCGGCATGTCCCCTATAATAACCCGGCAAATCCGGTCTGCCTCAATGCCTCATATAGTATTATTGCCACAGATACCGATAAATTTAACGAGCGCGTTTGCTCTTCATCAATCATTGGTATGCTGATTATTTTTTCAGGATATTTCTCTAAAAGCGAGGCCGGCAGCCCCATGGTCTCATTGCCGAATATGATAAAGTCGTCGGGCTGATACTGCATTTCGGTGTAAAACCGCACCCCCCTCGTTTCCGCCAGAAAAAATCGGGCCGCGGGATGCTTGCCCCAAAAATCCGCGAAGTTGTCGTATTCCACAGGCGCAAGCCTCGGCCAATAATCCATCCCGCTGCGCCTTAAAGACTTTTCGTCCAAATGAAAACCAAAAGGGCGTATCAAATGCAGCTTTGCCCCCGCCATAAGGCATGTGCGGCCTATTGCGCCGGTGTTGTGTGGTATTTCGGGTTCGTGCAATACAATATTCATTATATTATCATACAAAATTTGGACGGAATTGTCAAAGGGGAAAAAGATAACAATAAGCAAAAAGAAGGGAAGGAAGATGATGAAAAAGATTAGGAAAGCCATGATAATTGCCACGGCCATGGTGATATTTGTGCCAAACGCCGTTTTGGCGCAGGAAAGCAAGGGGCTGGCGCTGACCATTGACGCCGCCTCGGCGGTGATAATGGAGGCCACCAGCGGCGAAATTATTTTCGAGCATAATGGGGACGAAAGGCGCTCCCCCGCCTCTGTTACAAAGGTAATGACAATGCTGCTGATTTATGAGGCCCTGGAGCAAAACCGCATCGCCTGGGATGATGTTGTCACTGTCAGCGAACACGCCGCAAGCATGGGCGGCAGCCAAATTTATCTGGAGCCCATGGAGCAGCAAAGCGTGCTTGACCTTGTGAAGTCCGTCGTCATAGCCTCGGCCAACGACGGCGCCGTGGCCCTGGCAGAATTTATCAGCGGCAGCGAGGAGTCCTTTGTGGACCTAATGAACAAAAGGGCGCGGGCGCTGGGCATGGAAAACACCAGCTTTAAAAACGCCTGCGGCCTGGACGCGGACGGGCATTTCACCACGGCCCGGGATATTGCCATCATGTCCCGCGAGCTTATCACGAAATACCCCCATGTGGAAGAGCTTGCCACAATATGGATGGACACCATAATCCACAAAACCGCCCGGGGCGAAGAGGAATTTGGCCTTACAAACACCAATAAACTGGTAAAATGGTACACAGGCACCACGGGCCTAAAGACGGGCAGCACCGGCGAGGCGCTGTATTGCCTGGCCGCCACGGCCAAACGCAATGATATGGAGCTTATCGCCGTTGTGCTGGGCGCGCCCAACCCCACGATACGCTTTCAAGAAGCCATGAAGATGCTGGATTACGGCTATGCCAACTATAAGGTGGTAAAGGGCGAGCTGCCCGGCACCGTGGTGGGCAATGTGGCCGTCTCCAAGGGCAAAATACCCGAGGTGGCGGTGATGGTAGAAAATCTGGTAAGCAATGTCACCGAAAAGGGCAGCAATGTAGAGCTTGAAGGGCAAATCTCCATCAATGATGCCGTGGATGCGCCCATAGAGGTCGGCACCCCCGTGGGCGAAATTGTATACACCTACGAAGGTGCGGAAATTGGCCGCAGCGCCCTTATCACAGAAGAAGCCGTAGAGCGCGCGGGCTTTGTGGATATGGCAGAAAGGGTGCTGCACATCTGGTTCAAGTAGGGGCGGCGTCATGCCGCCCGGTCAACTGCAGGGGCGGCCTCATGCCGCCCCGCCCAATACCCTATACCTGTCATTCTGAGCCTTGGCGAAGAATCCAGATCCTTCGCGCAGCTCAGGATGACAACCTATCGCCGCGAACCGTAGGGGCGGCGTCATGCCGCCCTCGGCGTCCCACCAAAAATAAAAACAGCGGCCCGGCGCATCCCGGCCTAGCCGCTGTTTTTGCTTTCCTCCCGCCCGGCCCTTTCCCGCCCCGGCAAATGCAGCAGGGCAAATTCGCACATTTGCACCACAAGGGCGTTGAAGCTGATACCATGTTCATCAGCCAAGGCAGTAATTTCCTCTATCAGCG
>JAITMW010000150.1 GCA_031277155.1 Clostridiales bacterium
AGGGATTAGTTAATCCCAAAATCTGTAAGCAACATCCCATCCGGCACCTCGCCCGCGAAAATGGTATTTACCAGCGCCACGCGGCGCGCCACAGGCACCGTGGTCTCTTGTAGCGGGATGACGATGCGCATATTGGCCTCTACATACAGCCACACCTGAAAATTTATCTGATTGATGCCCGCGGAGGTAAAGGATGTGTCATATTCCACACGCGCCTCGCCGGCGGGCACGATGTTGATATTGACATTGGGGCCAAGGCCGGCAAGAATTGGCACGCCGGTGAAAAGCCCCGCAGGCACGCCAACCTGCATGGGCCGGTCATGGGACAGCGCCGATGAAATATCCACCGCCAATTGCGCCGCCACCTGATTTATCAAAATGGTATCAACAGACAAGCTGTTCAGGCGGCCCGTGGCGTCGGCGCTCATGTTATAAAAATCCTCGCTGGTTAGGTTAAGGTCATCCACAATGTCCGTCAGGGACGTGTTTATCACCTCGTTCATCACGGTCACAACGCGCTGATTTGCAATTGTGGTGACGGCCGGCAGGATGACATTGTCCGCCAGGCGCATTGTCAAAAAGACGCCCAGGGCAACCACAACAAAGGCCACAAAAATGGCCCTTTTGCCGCGTCTGTTTTTTTTGCGCGGGCGCCGCCCCATGGCGAAATAAGGTCTTGTCATAAAATCACTTCCAACCACTGTTGACTTTAAGTGAAAAAATGGTATAATATAAATGTATGGAGTTTGGAACAAGATATGTCATGCCAACAACATATTGGCGCAATCAAGCGAGATTCTTCGCTGCGCTCAGGATGACAAAAATTGTAAAAGGACAACGGAGCGGGCAAAATTATCGGCCTAAATGAAATGATTATAGCCACGGAAGCCGAAATGGAAGAGGAAGATGTGGCCTGGGTTGAAAAGAAGATTTCTCAACTTGAATAATGGGCCTTCTCAGAAATAATGCCGAACCAATTTTTGAACGTCTTTTTGCGAAGCAAAAGTTGGAGCGACAGGCGGTTTTTCGCGGTTTTTGCGAAAAACCTGCCGAAAGCGTTAAGTGAAAAAAATTGTGTGAGGCAATTTCTGAGGAGGTCTAATTTTGGAGGATTATCATGAATTATTCCCAAAACAACAACAAAAAGCGTATGCGAAGGCATCGCTCCCCCGGCAAAAAGCTGAAAAACAAGGTGGCATACATTATTTTTCGCGTGGTGGTTTCGGCCATGCTTATTGGCACTTTTGCTGTGGGCGGCATAGGCATTGGCGCATATCTCAGCATAATACAGGGCGCGCCGCCCCTGTCCGTCCTTAGCGTGGACCTTCTGGAGGGCAGCAGCGACACCTTCATCTTTGACCGATATGGCAACGAAATTGCGCGGCTGGACGGCGGCACAAACCGAATATTTGCCGCATGGGAAGATATTTCGCCATATCTAAAAATGGCCTTTGTGGCCATAGAGGACGAGCGCTTTTTCGAGCATAACGGCGTGTCCGCGCCGGATTTGGTGCGCGCCGTCTACATGACCATAGTACACGACAACACCCAGGGGGCCTCTACAATTACGCAGCAGGTGGTGAAGATGGACCTGGGCCTGATGCGCAATACAATCGAGACCAAGCTGCAAGAGCAATACCTGGCCATACAATATGAGGCATATTTGGTGGAGATGCTGGGCAGTGTTGAGGCCGCAAAACAGCGCATCCTGCACCGATATCTCAATATGGTGCCGTTGGGCCATGGCCAATATGGCGTAGAGGCCGCGTCTTGGCGGTATTTCAACAAGCCCGCCAGCGAAATCACCCTTTCCGAGGCCGCCGTTATCGCCGCCATCACTTCAAACCCAACGCAGCGTTCCCCCATACGCTTTCCCGATTGGAACAGGGAGCGCGCGGTGGACACGCTAAGGAATATGGAGCGCCTGGGCATGATTACGGAAGCAGAATTTCGCATTGCCTATAATGACGATGTTTATGAGCGTATACAACGGGTTTCGGCACAATATCACGCCGATGAAGTTATCTGGCACAACTTCATAGATGCCGTTGTGGACCAGCTTACGACCGATTTAATGGAGCGGCATGACATGACGCGCCACGAAGCGCAAACCACAATTTTCCATGCCGGTCTGGAGATACACACCACCATGGACCCCACGGCCCAGCGTATTTTGGACGATGCCTTTATGAATGAGGCGCTTTTCCCCACAAATCCGCAGGATTTTGAATATTTTCTGGAATATCGCGTGACGGTGCGAAACCAGCTTACAAACCAGATTCGCCATCTGGCCACCGACAGCGATGCCTGGGGCCGCAGGGTGACAAACCGCGAAATGTTTGACGAATTTTTGCAATGGGCAGAATCTTCATTGCTTGGCATGGATGATGTTGTTGTGGCCGATGTTTTCCATTTTACGCCGCAGCCCCAATCGGCCATGACGGTGATTGACCACAACAACGGCCATGTTATAGCCATGGCGGGGCAGCGGGGCGAAAAGCAAACCAACCGCAGCACCAACCGCGCCGTTGAAAGCGAGCGCCAGCCGGGCTCTGTCTTTAAGATTTTCGCGGGCTATGCCCCCGCCCTTGATATGGGCGTCATCACGGCCGCCACGGGCTTTGACGACAGCCCCAATGTCATTATGGATTATTCCCTTGGCCGCCAAATTGTGTGGCCGCGCAACTGGCACGGCGGATACCGCGGCTTTAACCATGTGCGCCGCGCCGTTGAAATGTCATATAATGTAATTGCCGCAAAGGTCATCCAGACCATTGGCCCGGATGTGGCCTACAATTATCTGCTTAATTTCGGCTTTACAACCATAAGGCCCGAAGAGGCCGTCCCCGCGATGGTGCTGGGCTCTCCCAGCGTCACGAATTTAGAGCTTACGGCAGCAATGGGCGCAATTGCCAACGGCGGCATATTGCATCCGCCCATACTTTACACCCGCGTTTATGACCGCAACGGCGACATTTTGATTGACAACACAGCCTTAAGCCCGACGCAGGTGCTAAACCGCAATTCGGCCTATACGTTGATAGACCTTATGCGCGGCGTTATCACGCGAGGTACGGGGCCGGGGGCGCGTTTCCGCGAAATACAGATGGACAACGCGGGCAAGACGGGCACCACGCAGGTGGGCAGGGATTTGTATTACACCGGCAGCACGCCGCATCTTACGGCCTCTGTGTGGGTTGGCCACGACCAGCCCAAGCCGCTGACGGGCCATGTGACGGGCTCCAACCGTCCCGACACCATAATCTGGCGCTATGTGATGGAGCAAATCCATATAGAGCTTGGCCTGGAGCATCGAATTTTTGAGCGGCCACCGGGCTTTTCAACCCATACGGTCTGCGCAACCAGCGGCGCACTGCCGCTTCCCGGCTGCCCCACACGTCAAGAACTTTTCGCGCCGGGTGCCGTGCCAAATCTTCCGTGCCATGTCCATGTGCAATATCAAATCAATATTGTGACGGGCATGATGCCAAGCCCCTGGTGTCCGCCGGATCAAATCCGCACACGTTCGGGCATATTGCGGGACAGAAGCTGGATGGAAGTGGCGGGGGATGTTGGTTTGCCGGATTCGCATCTGGAGGTGCCGCGCGCGGTGCGCGAAGGCATAATTTGCAATGTCCACAATCAGTTTAATGCCGGCCGGGCGGATTACAGCCATATTGACTTTGAAAATTTTGACCCCGAGGACTTTGAATTGCTTGACCTGCTAAATGAGCTTCAGCAGCAGAATGTCGATGAAGACCCATATATTGACGACGCGCAGTATCAATATCCCTTTGGGCCCACAGGCGACGGCGCGCCCGACACCGACAACGGCGAAGCTGCCGGGCCGCCTTTCATACCGGATGCGACGCCTACGCCTACGCCGACTCCCGTGCCGACGCCTACACCGACGCCGACGCCCATGCCGGAGCGCACGCCGATAGCACTGCCGCCGGACCCGACGCCGCAGCCCACGTTGCCGCCGACAGACCCCGTGCCGCCGCAAGATGAAGCGGCTGTGCCGCCACCAACCGAACCCGTCATTGGCGCGCCGTAATCCTATATTTTGTCATTAAATCCTTAAAAATTTCGCCGGTGGTGGGCGGCGTCCATGTGATGGCGTCCGCCCCGGCGTTTATTGTGTCCATTATGGATTGTTCGGTGGGGCCGCCCGTGGCGATAATGGCGACCCTGGGAAATTCCCCGCGGATTTTGTCTACAATCCACGGGGTTTTTGCCGCCGCCGATACATTCAATATGGCGGCCCCGGCGTCTATGCGCCCCGCGATATTGTCATGCTCGCCAACCACCGTGATGACGATGGGTATATCAATCACGCTGCTGACCTTTTTGATTGTCGCATCAAGCGTCGGCGCGTTTAGCACCACACCAAAGGCCCCCTGAAATTCGGCGGAAGACGCCAGATGCACCACGCGGCTGCCCGTGGTTGTGCCGCCGCCCACGCCGCACAAAACCGGCAAATCCGACCCCATTATAAGGGCGTGGGATATCACGGGCTGGGGCGTGAAGGGATATACAGCCACAACGGCGTCCGCGTTGATATTGCGAATAATCGCGATGTCCGTGCTAAACACCAACGACTTTATCAGCCGCCCAAAAATGCGCACCCCGCCGCATTTGGCAATAACATCGGGAATTTCAACCATATGGCTGCGCAATGTGCCCTGATATTCCGGGATATATCTTTCTTGCATATTCATTCCTCCGTGTTTTGTAGTTTTACGTCAAATTATATCATATAAATTGGAGGTTGCCAATGGGAACATTTTTCTCTACATTTCAAGTGAAAAGCAATCAGCCGAGGCCAAAATTTGAAAAGGGCTTCACGGATTACATGAAAAGCATCGGTCTTGTGCCTGTGAAAGCTGAAGATGCGGGGTTTTCTGTCATCCTTGCCTTTTCTGAAAATTGGGTTACTGTTTGTCCGTCATATGACGCGGGCTATGAGAACGAGGCGCAGGGATTGGCCAAGGCCATGAAAACAACCTGCATCAATACCAGCGTCTTTGACAGCGACTGTCTGTATCTCTATTTTTACGATGCGGTTACAGGGCGCGAGGATAAGGTGATGGCAGGCTGGTGTGAGGAGTATTGCGACCCTGAAGACGGCATAAACGGCGAGGGCAATCCCCACTGCTGGAAACCGCTTTTGGTTGAGGGTGCGACATGGGAGCAGCTGACCGAGGTTTGGTCTGGTGATTATGTTTTCATCGAAGAGGCTCTG
>JAITMW010000154.1 GCA_031277155.1 Clostridiales bacterium
CCACGGTTTTGGTGGGCTGTATGTGCTTTATCTTCTTCTTTTTGGGATTTTCCAGCGGGCGGCTTTTGCCGTCAACCAGATACAGGTATTCTCCGTCGATGTTAAGGACAATAAACACATCGCCTTTGTCCCTGCCCGCCTTGGAAATTACCACTTGGCCCACAAAAAATTCCGTCATATCACAAACCTTTCGCTATATCGTCAGTATTTCCGGCTCGCCGTCAGTAATCAGCACAGTGTTTTCATAATGCGCGCTGGGCTTGCCGTCTGCCGTCACACAGGTCCACTCGTCATCCATAAAGATAACCTCAGGCGAACCCATGTTCACCATAGGCTCTATGGCCAGCGTCATACCGGGCCTAAGGCGCGGCCCCTTGTTTTTTTGGCGAAAATTAGGAATTTCGGGGTCTTCGTGCAGGGCGGCACCCACGCCGTGGCCTATAAGCTCTCGTACGACGGAAAACCCCTGGCCTTCGACATAATCCTGTATTGCCGCGGAAATTTGATGCAAAAAGCATCCCTTTCGCGCAAATCTTATGCCCTCAAAGAAGCTTTGGCGTGTCACATCCAAAAGCCTCGCAATCTCGGGCGCAACCTGCCCCACGGCATATGTCCGCGCCGCGTCCCCATGAAAACCGCCGATATAGGCACCTATGTCTATGCTGACAATATCGCCGTCCGCCAGCTTTCTTATACCCGGAATACCGTGAACCACCTCATCGTTGACCGATATGCAGACAGATTTTGGAAAGCCCCGATAGTTTTTAAAGCTGGGCGTCGCACCTCTTTTTTTCAAGAATTTCACGACAGCCTCGTCCAACTCTCTTGTTGATATGCCCACCGCAATAATGTCGTCAAGCAGCTCGTGGGCGGCTTTGACAAGGCGGCTGGCTCGGCGCATTTTTTCTATCTGCTGTGGATTTTTGATAATTATCGCCATAATCTCTTCAACGCCGTATCCCCTTTTGCATTTCCTTTTCGAGCTTTGCCACAAGCAACTTGGCATTAAGCAAATCAATCAGATTTTGCGTAATTTCTGCTACATCCCCCGTGCCGCCGGTGGATATCAAAAATCCTTGCCTATGGTAAAAATCTATGATGGGAAGTGTTCTTTCATGATAGATTCTCAGGCGATGACGCACGGTGGATGCCGTGTCGTCGGGTCTTTGCTCTAACACTCCTCCGCAATGGTCGCACATAAACGCCTCTTTGGGAGGATAGAAAATTATGTGGAACATGGCCTTGCCATTGGGGCATACCTTACGCCCCGTGATGCGCTGTATGATATCGTCGTCAGGCACATGGATGTTAAGGGCCATATCAATGGGGCAGCCCAACTTCTCGCAAATTTCATCCAACGCAAGCGCCTGGGCAAATGTTCGCGGGAAGCCATCCAGTATGAAGTCGTCCCCTTCCAAAATTTCGTGGACAATGGAGAGCATAAGCTCATCCGGAACCAAGTCTCCCCGGTCAATCAGCCGCTTTACGGCACGGCACAGCGCGGTGTTTGGTTTAATCTCTTCCCGCAAAAAATCTCCGGTGGAAATGTGCCGTATGCCAAAATGTTTTGCGATGGCCTGCGCCTGTGTGCCTTTACCGGCCCCCGATGCCCCCAAAATAAGCAACCGCATAGTGTTCCCTCCTCAAGCTGCAATGCTTGCCCTAATCTTTCAGAAAGCCTTTATAATTGCGCATTAGAAGCTGCGATTCCAGCTGCTTTACAAGCTCCAGCGCCACACCGACCACGATGAGAAGAGTCGTACCGCCAAAACCAACGACGATGCCCGTCACCCATTCAATTACAACAGGTATCATGGCGATGACGGAATAAAACACGGCGCCAATCCACGAAAGTCTGTTGACAGTGCGGGCGATATAGTCGCTTGTTGGTTTGCCGGGCCTGATGCCCGGGATAAATCCGCCGTTTTTCTTCAGGTTTTCCGCCATTTCCACGGGATTAACCGCAAAGGACGTATAGAAGAAGGTAAAGGCGAAAATCAGCAGCACATAAATCATCGCGCCAAAGGGCACGGGCACAATGCCTATATAGGTGAAGCCCGTCATATGCAGGAAGTTGACGATATGGTCAAGCACACGGGGGTCAGCACCCTCAGCCAGCGGGAAGAACATCGCAATTTGCATGGGAAAGCCCAAAATGGACATTGCAAAGATGATGGACATAACGCCCGCGATGTTGACCTTTACGGGGATGAAGCTGGACTGGCCGCCATAGGTTTGACGTCCCACCATTTTTTTGGAATATTGCACGGGGATTTTTCGCTGGCCGTCCTGCACCAACACGGCAAAGCCCACGACAAATACAAACAATATTATGACGATGACGACGACAATTGCGTTGCCCACGCCGCCAAGAGAGGCATAATACAGCGTCATAACGCCGCCGGGAAGGGCCGAAAGGATGTTGGCGAAGATGATGAAGGACGCGCCGTTTCCTATGGCTTTTTCCGTCAACAATTCGGACATCCACATGATGAACATGGTGCCCGCAACCATTGTCAGCGCCGCAACAAAGTACACAAAGAGGTTTTGATGCCCGTCCAAAAACACAAAGCGTTGGCTAAACACCGTTCCGCTGGCCTGAAGCACAGCCATCACAACCGCCAAAATACGCGTGATTTGGTTGATTTTCTTGCGGCCCTCTTCGCCCTCTTTTTTCAGCTGCTCCAGCTTTGGGATGGCTACTGTCAGCAGCTGCATTATGATGCTGGCGGTGATGTATGGTCCGATACCCATGGCGAATATCGAGCCATGCTCGCCGCCAATAATCATGCCGAGGATGCCCGCATCCTGGCCCAGCATCATGGCGTTTAAAAGCTCCATATCAATGCCGGGCAAAGGTATGGCAGAGCCTATCCTAAAGACCAGAAGAACAAACATGATATAAAGCAGCTTTCTTCTGATGTCTTTGACTTTCAAAGCGTTTGAATACACGCCTAACATGAAACCACAGCCTTGCCGCCGGCGGCTTCGATTTTTTCTTTAGCTGATTTGCTAAAATAGTTGACTTTTACGTCAAGTTTTTTGGTAATATTGCCCTGGCCTAAAATTTTTACACCATCCCGCGGATTTTTGACAAAACCTTTGGATTGCAGGGCCGCAATGTCAACGGTGTCCCCGTCGTTAAAGACCTCAAGATGATATACATTTATGGTTACAATGTCCAAAGTATTTCTGTTTTTAAAGCCTCTTTTGGGCAATCTGCGAAACATTGGAAACTGGCCGCCCTCAAATGTTGGGCGCACACCGCCGCCGCTGCGCGAATTTTGGCCGCCCTGGCCGCGTCCGCTCCATTTGCCGTTGCCGCTGCCGTGGCCGCGCCCTCTGCGCCAAGCCTTGAATTTCGAGCCCGGGGCAGGCTTCAATTGGCCTAAAGTCATTGATTTCACCTCTTTCTCAGGTAGTAAACTATACCTCTTCCACCGTCACAAGATGGCTTACTTTTCTTATCATGCCCCTGATGGCAGGATTATCCTTTTGCACCACAGAGGAATTCATTTTGCCAAGGCCCAATGCCTTCACCGTCAGCTTTTGGTCGGGCTTTCTGCCAATTGGGGACCTTGTCAGCGTAATTTTTAGTTGTGCCATTGTTAGTCACTCCTCCTATGCAAGCAGCTCGTCTACGTCTTTGCCACGCAATCTGGCCACTTGCCCGGGTGTTTTAAGCTCCTTAAGACCCTGCACGGCGGCATGGACCACATTGTGCTTGTTGCGAGAGCCAATGCACTTGGTTATAACATTTTTGATGCCCGCAAGCTCCATCACAGCACGCACAGGCGAGCCGGCTATGATGCCCGTACCGGCTGGCGCCGGCTTTAACAACACGCTGGCGGCCCCGAAACGGCCAATAACCTGATGAAAAAGAGAGTCGTTTTCGTCTCTTTCGATATATATCATATTCTTTTTGGCGTCTTCGCGCCCTTTGCGAATGGCTTCTGTGGTTTCTTGCGCCTTGCCCAGGCCAAAGCCCACATACCCGGCGCCGTCGCCCACAACTACCAGCGCCGAAAAGGACATGGTGCGGCCACCCTTAACAACCTTGGTAACGCGCTTAATTGTGACAACCTTGTCTTTTAAATCCAGCGCGCCCGCGTCTATTTTAGTCTTCAATGGATTACCTCCTTTTGCCGCAAATGCTAAGGCATTTGCCGAATTGAAAATGGAGAATTGAGAATTGAGAATTACGATTAAGCGCCTTAATTTTCCATTTTAAATTTTCAATTTAAAATTCCAAACCCGCTTCTCTGGCGGCGTCGGCCAAAGCCTGCACCTTGCCATGATAGATATATCCGCTTCTGTCAAAAACCACTTTCGTGATGCCAATGGCCAATGCCTTTTTGCCGATGCGTTCGCCAACGGCCTTGGCGGCGGCAATGTCAGAAGTTTTTTCCAGCGTTGTCGCCAGGTCCTTTTCTTTTGTCGAGGCAGAGGCCAAAGTGTGGCCCGCCACATCGTCTATAATTTGTGCGTACATATGCTTATTAGAGCGAAAGACAGAAAGCCTGGGCTTGGACATATTGCCCTGCACCTTGTTTCTGATTCGCAGCTGCCTTTTTTTCCTCGCAACATTGCGAGCCGGCTTTTTAATCATATGGCTATGCTCCTTTTGCGTTTATCTCGGGCGGCATGACGCCGCCCCTACACCTTCTTGCCGGATTTGCCGGCCTTGCGGCGAATTCTCTCGGTTGAATATTTAATGCCCTTGCCCTTATACGGCTCCGGCGGGCGTTTTGCGCGGATATCGGCGGCATATTGCCCCACCTTCTCCTTGTCAATGCCGCTGACATGTATTGTCGTGTTGCCCTCGACAGTAGCCTCGACGCCGTCGGGGTCTGTCATTTCGACAGGATGGGAATATCCCAGCGTCAGCGTCAGCTTATTGCCCGATTTTGCAGCACGATAGCCCGTACCGACAATATTGAGGGTTTTTTGATATCCCGTCGTCACACCAACTATCATGTTGGATATAAGGGTGCGCGTCAACCCATGAAGCGACCTAAATTTCTTGAGGTCGTTGGGTCTGGTTACTTTAATAACTCCGCCGTCAATAGCGATGTCAATTTCTGTCACCAACCGGCGCGTCAGCGTGCCTTTAGGGCCTTTCACCGTCACGAAATTGCCCTCCTCCAGCTTAAAGTCAACACCGGCGGGTATTTCAATCGGCATTTTTCCAATTCTTGACAATTATCTCACCTCGCTACCAAATATATGCGATAATTTCGCCGCCGACGCCGGCCTTGCGCGCCGCCCTGTCAGTAACAATGCCCTGATTCGTGGATACGATGGCGCATCCCAGGCCATTAAGCACCTTCGGAATCTCATCAGCCCCCGCATACACGCGCAGGCCGGGCTTTGAAATACGCCTGATGCCCGAAATTACCTTTTCGTTTTTATCTCTGCCATATTTCAATGAAATTCGGATATTTTTCTTAACCGCGTCTCCCACAATCTCATAGCTTTTCACATAGCCTTCTTCCACCAAAATTTTAGTGATGGCCTCTTTCACACGAGAGCTGGGAATGTCAACGGTGTTATGCCTTGCAGAATTTGCGTTTCTTATTCTTGTAAGCATATCTGCAATTGGGTCGCTCATTGCCATGTGCGTAAACCTCCTTGCCAAAATAGTTCTGCCGGTATTACCAACTGGCCTTCCTCACGCCGGGAATTTGCCCTTTATACGCCAATTCTCTGAAGCATATACGGCAAATGCCATATTTGCGCAATGTAGCATGGGGCCGCCCGCAGATTTTACAGCGCGTATATGCCCTAACTTTAAATTTAGGCTTCCTTTGCTGTTTTAAAATCAGTGCCTTTCTTGCCATAGTTTCCTCCTTTATTGCGCCCGCTTAAAGGGCATCCCAAACAGCCTGAGAAGCTCATAAGCTTCCTCGTCGCTGTTTGCGGTGGTGACAAACACAACATTCATGCCCCTAATTTTGTCGATATTTTCGTAGGAAATCTCAGGGAAAATAATTTGCTCGCGTATGCCCAGGGTATAGTTGCCGCGGCCGTCAAAGGCCTCGCCGGATACCCCCTGAAAGTCGCGCACGCGCGGCAGGGCCACATTGATAACCCTGTCCACAAAGCTGTACATCTTTTCCCCGCGCAATGTGGCTTTTACGCCAATTGTCATGCCCTCGCGCAATTTGAAATTGGCCACAGACCTCTTGGCCTTTGTGGGTATGGGCCTTTGGCCCGTAATTATCGTGATATCGCCAATGGTTGCGTCAACGGCCTTGGCATTGTCCTTGGCTTCGCCCAACCCAACATTGACAACCACTTTTTCAATTTTCGGCACAGCCAATTTATTCTTATAAGAAAATTTTTCCATCATAGCGGGAACAATTTCTTTTTCATAAAATTCTCTTGCTCGGTTCAAAGCCAAACCTCCTAGCTTAAAACAATATTTCGCCTCTTTTTCGTTATCACGGTTTCATCTATCACATCACCGCTTGGTTTTGCAATACGCCTTATGGTTTTGACGGTTGCGCCGTCTTCTTTCTTCACTTCCACGTCAAAGCCAACCCTCACAGCCTCGCCTTTATGAACATAGGCTACATTGGACAGATGCATGGGTGCTTCTGTGGTGATGATGCCCGCGGTCGTATTTTGCCGGCTGCGCTTCTTGTGCTTTTTCACCAGATTTGCGCCTTCAACAATAATCCTCTCGTCCTTATGGTTGACGGAAAGCACCTTGCCCTCTTTGCCTTTGTCCTTGCCCGCGGTGACAATAACCCTGTCGCCTCTTTTAATTTTGCTGGCCACCTCAGACCCTCCTTCCTTTTTTAGAGGACCTCGGGGGCAAGGGAAAGAATTTTCATATATTGCTTTTCTCTCAATTCCCTGGCCACCGGGCCAAAAATTCTGGTTCCTCTGGGGTTTTTATCATCCCTTATGATAACGGCGGCATTGTCGTCAAAGCGCACATAAGAGCCATCGGCGCGGCCCACCATCTTCACGGTGCGCACCACAACAGCCTTAACCACTTCGCCTTTCTTTACAACGCCACCGGGTGTTGCATCTTTTACGGTTGCGATAATAACGTCGCCAACGCCGGCATATCTGCGCTTAGAGCCGCCCAAAACACGTATGCACAAAAGCTCTTTGGCACCGGAATTATCCGCCGCATTAAGTCTTGATTCTTGCTGAATCATGGTAAAACCTCCTACACAGGCGGCACAACGCCGCCCCTACTTCGCTTTTTCCAGGATTTCAACCAGCCGCCAGCGCTTCTCTTTAGAAAGCGGCCTGGTCTCCATAACCCTGACCCTATCGCCAATGCCGCAGGCATTTTGCTCGTCATGGGCTTTTAATTTAACGGTACGTTTAACAATCTTGTTATACAGAGGATGGCGCACGCTGCTTTCCACGGCTACAACAATGGTTTTGTCCATTTTGTCGCTGGTCACGCGGCCGGTTCTGGTTTTTCTAAGATTCCTTTGAATGGTTTCTGCCACTTTCTACCTCCTTAAATACTGGCCTTGAACACGGGCGACAGGACATCGCCCCTACGAAACAAGTCCCCGCTCTTTTCGCGTCATCACAGTTCTTATGCGGGCGATATTGCGCCTCACTTCTTTAATTCTTGCGGTGTTATCCAGCTGATTTGTGGCATTTTGCAGCCTCAGGTTAAAAAGCTCCTTTTTGGCGTCCACAAGCTCTATATTAAGTTCCCCGGGGGATTTTGCGAGCAGCTCCTCAAGATAATTCCTACTCTTCACTAAATACCACCATCTTCCTTTTTCGTATGATGCACACCTTCACGCGCATCCAGCTCTTTATCAAGCTCCTCTTTAGACAAAATTTTGCATTTTATGGGCAGCTTGTGCATGGCCAGGCGCAAGGCTTCACGCGCTGTCGCCTCCGGCACGCCGTTAAGCTCGAACATCACGCGGCCGGGTCTTACAACGGCCACCCAATAGTCCGGCGCGCCCTTGCCGCTTCCCATCCTGGTTTCCGCCGGCTTTGCCGTCACGGGCTTGTCAGGAAAAATCTTTATCCACACATTTCCGCCGCGCTTAATATACCTTGTCATGGCGATACGCGCGGATTCAATCTGATTTGATGTAATCCAACTGGGCTCCATGGCTATCAGGCCAAAATCGCCGTAGATTATGCGGTTGCCCCGCATTGCGCGGCCTTTCATGCGGCCTCTAAACTGCTTGCGCCTTTTTACTCTTTTTGGCATTAACATTATGCTCTTGCCCCCTCTCGCCTGTGATGCTCGCGCCTGGGTCTGTCTTCACGGCGCGACGGCATGGGCATGGCCTCGCGTTTTGAAGAATCGCGTTTAGGGATTATTTCGCCCTTGTATATCCAAACCTTAACACCCAGTTTACCATATGTGGTATCGGCCTCTGCAAAGCCATAATCGATATCGGCGCGAAGGGTCTGAAGCGGTATTGTGCCTTCGTGATAATGCTCGCTACGGGCGATGTCCGCGCCGCCCAAACGGCCCGAAACCTGCGTCTTTATGCCCCTTGCCCCAAATTTCATGCTTCTTGTCATGGCCTGCTTCATAGCGCGGCGGAAGGTGACACGATTTTCAAGCTGTTTTGCGATATCTTCCGCCACAAGCTGGCTGGAAAGCTCCGGACGTTTTATTTCTTCCACATTGATGACAGCCTTCACCTTGGGGTCTGCCACAAATTTTTGCACCTCGGCCGCCAATTCCGCAATGGCCTGGCCGCTGCGCCCTATGACAATGCCCGGCTTGGCCGTATGCACAGTTACACGCACCTGGCTTGTTGTGCGAGAAATCGTAATTCTGGAAACGCCCGCCAAAAACAATTTTTTCTTGATATATTTGCGTATGCGGTTGTCTTCAACCAAAAGGTCGCCAAAGTTCTTCTCGGCATACCACACGCTGTCCCATTCTTTGTTAATTCCAACCCGAAGGCCGTGGGGATTTACCTTCTGTCCCAAATTTTCACCACCTTTTCATTATTTTGCAGCTTTTTCACCCAAATATATGGATACATGGCTAAATTTTCTTTCAATGCGGTTGGCGCGGCCCTTTGCCCGTGGCTTTAGGCGCCATCTGCTGTAATGGCTGCTGCCTCTGTTTGCCTGCACCTCTTGCACATACAGGTTCTCCTCGTCCATTCCCAGGTTATGCTCGGCATTTGCCACAGCGCTGTTAAGCACCTTCAGCGCAACCTCCGCCGCATATCTGGGGGAATAGGTCAATATCGCCCGGGCCTCGTCTATGCCTTTGCCTTTGATGGTCTCCAGCACAATGCGCGCCTTGGTGTCGCTTAGGCGCACATATTTGGCGTGGGCCCGCGGCCTGGTGTCTCTATTTTCTTTGTTTCTTTCTTTTTTATATTGACTTCTGTGTCCTTTTGCCAAGTTTTTGCCTCCTTTCTTTGTTCGGGCGGCATGTGTTGCTCCGCCCCTACGCGGAAATTACCGCACGCGCGAACGTCTTTCCGCGTCTTTGCCGTGGCCGCGATATGTCCGCGTCATGGCAAATTCTCCCAATTTATGTCCAACCATGTCTTCGCTGATATACACGGGCACATGCTTGCGCCCGTCATGCACGGCGATGGTGTGGCCTATCATCTGCGGGAATATGGTAGAGCGTCTGCTCCATGTCTTTATCACATGTTTTGTATTTGATGCATTTTGCGATTCCACTTTTTTCAAAAGATGGTCGTCACAAAATGGCCCTTTTTTAAGTGACCTTGCCATCATTTTCCTCCTTTCACAAAGCTATTTCTTATTGACTTTGATATAAATATCGCAATGCATGTTGCCGGAATTGCATAAATCGCAAATTTTATCATTGGTGCAGGCGCAATCGGGGAAATACAGCTCGAAATTGGCATTGCCGTCTGTGGTATATTCGCCGGTTTCAAGCCACTTTGCAGCTTTGCCCCATGTCAGCCCGATATTGGGCGAAGGCTCGCTCATGGGATATACAGGGACATTAAAGACTGCGTAATCTCCCTCGGCAAGCTCGAAAACCATGTACTTTTCGGGAATTTGCGCCCCCGGCTTTGTTTCCACGGCCACAATATAGTCCATGTCGTCCTCATTGGTCATTACGCAAATACCGTATTCCCTGTGGTGTTCCACAAAATCCTGCTCGTGCAAGATTTTTTGGCGGCCGTCCGACATAATCTCTCCCCAAAAATCAGGGATTGTGTTGTTGCTCATTGAGGTTTTATGCAGATATCCCGCCACCTTCACAGGCCCAAATTTCACGATTTTCGGCACCATAGCCAGCCCCCCTATTTCTTCTTGCGCTTGCTTACGATATATTTATCGCTTGGCTTGTTTTTCTTGCGTGTCTTATAGCCCAGCGTGGGTTTGCCCCAAGGTGTGGACGGCGCCGGGCGCCCGATTGGCGCTTTGCCCTCGCCGCCGCCGTGGGGATGGTCGTTGGGATTCATAACAGAGCCGCGAACGGTGGGTCTGATGCCCATATTGCGCTTTCTGCCCGCTTTGCCGATTTTTACAAGCTCGTGGTCGCTGTTGCCCACAGAGCCCAGCGTTGCGCGGCAATTTACAGGCACCATGCGGGTTTCTCCGGATGGCAGGCGCACCGTGGCCATTTTGCCCTCCCGCGCCATCAGCTGCGCGGAATTTCCGGCGCTGCGCACCATTTGCGCGCCTTTGCCGGGCTTCATCTCGATATTATGAATTTCGCTGCCCAGCGGGATATTTGTCATGGGCAGACAATTGCCCACGCGAATTTCGGCGTTTGGGCCATTCATTAGAGTATCGCCCACCTTCAGCCCGTTTGGTGCGATGATATAGCGCTTTTCGCCGTCGGCATAGGCCAAAAGGGCGATATTTGCGCTGCGGTTTGGGTCATATTCAATGGCCTTCACCGTCGCCGGAATATTGTCTTTGATGCGCTTAAAATCAATGATGCGATATTTTTTCTTGTGGCCGCCGCCGCGATGGCGCACGGTGATTTTGCCCTGATTGTTCCTTCCGCTGTGCTTTTTCAAATGCACAACCAGGCTTTTTTCCGGCTTTGACTTTGTGATTTCGGAAAAATCCAGGCTGGTCATATGTCTGCGGGAGGGGGTTGTGGGTCTGTATCTTTTTATAGCCAAGTGGTATCACTCCTTTGCGGGCGGCATGACGCCGCCCCTACATGGGTTTTCACGGGCGGCATGACGCCGCCCCTGCATTACATGCCTTGGAAGATTTCGATTTCCTTGCTGTCTTGCGTCAAGGTTACGATGGCCTTCTTCCTTCTGGCAGTTCTTCCATATTTATAGCTTCTGGTACGCTTTTTCTTGCCGACCAAATTCATTGTGTTTACTCTGTCCACCACGGCGCCTTCAAACATCTTTTGCACGGCCTCTTTTATCTGGATTTTGTTGGCCTGTGGATGTACATAGAAGGCATACCTTTTGTCCGCCATTTCATTCATGGACTTTTCCGTGATGACGGGCTTTAGGATGATGTCGTAATATTTTAAATCCGCCATTTAGATATACACCTCCTGCATTTTGTCCACGGCCTCTTTCGTAGCTATTAAATAATCGTATTTCACGATGTCATACACATTGATATTGTTTACGCCGCAGGTTTTTATACCCGGTATGTTGCGGGCGGACAGCACTTCGTTTTCGCAGTCGTCTCCCAGCACCATCAGCGCCTTGCCGACCTTGATATTGTCCAGCACCTTAATCATCTCTTTGGTCTTTATTTCGGGAAGTGTAAGCTCCTCAAGCACAAGCATTTTGCCATCGGCCACCTTGCTTGACAGGGCAGATTTCAACGCCAGACGCTTGACCTTCTTGTTCAGTTTAAACGAAAAATCGCGCGGTTTCGGCGCAAACACCACGCCGCCGCCCGTCCATTGAGGGGCGCGTATGGTGCCCTGACGCGAACGACCGGTGCCCTTTTGCGGCCTGGGCTTTGCGCCGCCGCCGCGCACCTCGGCGCGGGTCTTGGTGGACTTTGTGCCCTGGCGCTGGTTTGCCAGATATTGCACAACGGCCTGATGCAGCACATGGGGATTGGGCTGTATGCCGAAGATTTCGTCGTTAAGCTCGATTTTGCCGACAACAGAGCCGTCCATTTTATATAAATCCACATTTGCCATGATTGGTATTTCCTCCTTTCCACGGGCGGCATGACGCCGCCCCTACGAATATATTACGTGTCGAATTTTACGGTATTTTTTATGGACACAAGGGTTCCGCGCGGTCCGGGCACAGCACCCTTTACCAAAATGAGATTTTTCTCGGCGTCGGCGCGCACAACTGTCAGGTTTTGCACCGTTACCTGCTTATGACCCATATGGCCCGGCATCCTTTTGCCCTTCATAACGCGGCCGGGGGATGTGCCCGCACCCAAAGAGCCAAGCCCTCTGTGATATTTGGAGCCATGGGACATGGGGCCGCGGCCTTGGCCGTGGCGTTTTATGGCGCCTTGGAAGCCCTTGCCCTTAGAAACACCGGTAAC
>JAITMW010000027.1 GCA_031277155.1 Clostridiales bacterium
GAGGACGGCTATCAAGGCATAACCACCCTGCCGGAAGTTGTGCCCCCCATAACCCAACCCACGCCACAACCAACACCCAGACCGCCCGCAGGCGGAGCCCATACGACAGCAAGGCTTGATGAAGCGGGAGCAGTCGCAGTCGCAAGAAACGGCGGCGGCTTGATACGCCATATTTGCCTTGATTGGGAGCGGGGCGTGGCTGTTTATCATGTCAGGCTTTATCACAACGGCAACAGGGTGGATTACTATCTTGACCGCAGCACTCTCGAAACTGTAAGGCATAGGACAAGGCAGCACAGCAACGCCTCGGCATCATCCGGCTCTTTCCAGCGCAGACAGATGAACACAACGCCCACGCTGACATTCAATCAAGCCGCCGACGCTGCGCTTTCATATTTTGGCGGCGGGCGCATCAGGGAAGTTTCCCGCAGCTATATAGGCGGCAGGGGCAACACAACCGCAGTATTTGATGTTGATATTGTCACAACAGGCGGCGAAAGATGGTGTGTGTATGTTGACCTTCATACAGGGGCAATATTGCGCTATCACAGAGATTAAATCTTGATTAAGGAGAATGATTAAAATGAGAAAATTGCTTGTTGGTTTAATGTGTGCGGTTATGCTGTTTGCGAGCTTTGCTCCAACCACAACCGCATACGCCCAAAACCAACCAAACAGCACATATGAGGAAATGCGCAGGCAGATTGAGGAATTAAGAACCCTGATAAATCTGCTGATAACCCTTCTGCAAAACAACAATGCCAATACCGGGCAAAATCAGCCCAACCAAGCCGCAATTCCCTCAATTTCAAGCCAAAGGGCAAGGGATATTGCCATCGAACTTGTGGGCCACGGCACAGCCAGAGATGTGATTTTGTTTTCCGACAATGGCGTGTTGACTTTTGAGGTTGAAGTCAGACACAACAATGTGCGCTACATGGTGTATGTCAATGCCATTGGCGGCGGCGTTATCCGCATGAGCCGCCATGAGGACGGCTATCAAGGCATAACCACCCTGCCGGAAGTTGTGCCGGGGAGAGCAACCCCAACACCCACGCCGCAGCCAACGCCGCAGCCTACTCCGCCACCTGCCGCAAGCGGTTCATGGAGTCATGTTGTGCCGCGCTCCCCGGAGCGTTCCGGCGGCCCCGCTAACCCGCCAATATCCGCACAAAGGGCGGTTGAATTGGCTCATGCTCATATCCTGTCCCTCGGCATAACGGATTATCGCTTTGATTATGTCTACATGGATTTGGAAAGGGGCACATGGGTGTGGAGCGTGGAATTTGACAGCCGCAGCCACAGAGATTTAGAATTTTATGTTGATGTTAATACGGGCGACTTCTTAAAATCGCCAAGATAACTAACACAGGAGTTGAAACAATGTCACAATTAAACCCAAACAAAAAGAGAATATTGAAAATCGTACTCATACCTATTGCCATAATCTTGGCCATAGCAATTGCCGCAACCGCCCTCGTGCTTCAACCCGGCAATATCTCACAGCAAGAGGCAATAGACATAGCCCTTGCCCATGTCGGCGGCGGCAATGCCAACTGGCCGGAGAGGGATTTTGAGGATTTTCAAAGGGCATGGAGCGTAGAAGTATTCTATGACGGCCTTGTACATGAGGTTTACATCAGTCGTTTCACAGGGGAGATTATCCGTGTAGAGATTGACCGATGGCGATAACAGAAGATTGATATAAAGGGATTGCGGCCCACAGGCCGCAATCCCTTTTGCGGTTCTTAATTCGTATACAGCCTATAATACACCCCGCCCTTGGCCATCAGTTCGTCGTGGGTGCCGATTTCCGCAACCTTCCCGGCATCCATCACGACAATGGTATCAGCCGTGACGATATTTTCCAGATTGTGGGTCGTGATTAGGATTGTGTGGTCACGGCGCAGGGATTCTATTGTGTCCATTATGTGGCGCTCGCTTTCGCCGTCCAGCGCACTTGTGGCCTCGTCAAACACCAGGATGGGGGCCTTTTTCACCAGGGCGCGGGCAATGGCGATGCGCTGCTTTTGCCCGCCGGAGAGGATGCCGCCCTTTTCGCCGCAGGGGGCGTCGTATCCGCCGTCCAGCTCTGAAATAAAGTCGTGGGCGGCGGCCCTTTTGGCGGCGGCGGCAATTTCCTCGCGGGTTGCCGCGCCGCCCGCGCCCATTGCGATATTTTCCGCAACGGACATGTCAAAAAGCTTGCAGCTTTGGTCCACATAGGCAAAGTTGCGGCGCCAGGCCGCCAGAGCGCTGTGCCCAAAGGCCATGTCACCAAGATGTATGGGCATTTTGTCCCTTTCGTACATGCCGATTATGGCGCGCAGCAATGTGGATTTGCCGCTGCCGGATTCTCCCACCAGCGCAACCATCTTATTTTCAGGAATATCAAGGCTTATGCCCACCAGGGCGTCACCTTCGGCGTCAAGATATCTGAAATTCAAATCGTGGATATTCAGGTCATATGCAGACGGCATAGCGGTAGCGGCGGGCACAACACCGCCGCCCCTGCCGGCATCTCGCCTGCTCTCTAAAATGTTAAACACCCTTTTGGCCCCTGCAATGGGCGGTTGCAAGCCCGCATAGGCTTCACCGATTTGCCCGAAGGACTCCGCAATGGTGAGGCACATCATGGGCACCAGCATCAGCTGATACAGATACAGCTGCCCGTCGGCCACCAGCCAACCGCCCAGCACAAACACCACAACCAGCATCAGCCAGCCCTGCGCATTTCTGTATAAATTTTGCCACATGCTGATAAAGGCCTGTTTAAAGTCCAGGGCGCGCAGCATCTTGTTTTCAATGTCAAAGGCGGCGGCGGCTTCATCTTGCATATTAAAGGCGCGTATGGCAATTGCTCCGGAAAAAATATTGCTAAGGGCTTTGACGCTGGCGGCATTTGCATTAAGCCTGTCCTTGCCCACCTTGGCAAGGGGCTTTGTAAAGCGGCTTTGTACGATAAGGCCAAGCAGGCCAACGCCAAAGGCGGCGGCACCTATGCGCCAATCCACCGCAAAAACCACGATGGACGACGCCGTAATGCTGATGATGCAGCGCAAAAATGCCGACAGGGGATTGCCATATACCTGCGAGGCAGTGTCGGCATCGGTGTTGATGGCGGCAATGCCCTCGCCGCTGTGCGCGGCGGCGGCCCCTTCCAGGCTGTTGTTTACAAAGGCGCGGAAGAGATGCTGTTTGAGGTCGCGCACGGCCTTGTTTTGGGTCATAATCATCACATATATGCCGGGGACAATTGTAATCACCCACACCGCCACCATAACCAGCGTGGTCACGGCCGTTGAGGAAATAAGGCCCCCATCGCCCATTGTTATGGCGGCCATCATGCCCGACGCAAAGACGGACAAAATAAAGGGAAAGGCAAAGCCCTGAAAATTGTACATAAACATTCCAAAGACATAGGAGGCGGCATATGGCCGCATAAAGCGAAACATTTTAAAAAAATATTGGCGGTCGCCCTTTTGATATGCGTTATTTTCCATTGTTTTTGCCCTCCCCATGCAGATTTTGATATACTTCGCTTGTGGCCAGCAGCTCCTCATGGGTGCCTATGGCGGATATTTTGCCGCCATCCATCAAAATCACCACATCGCAGACCCGGGTGGCCGCCGCGCGATGGGCCACCATGATGACTGTCTTGTCCGCGGCGGCATCATTCAGGCTTTCCAATATATCCGCCTCTGTTGCGGGGTCAAGGGCGCTTGTGGCCTCGTCAAACAATATCACGGGCGCGTCTTTGTAAAAAGCCCGCGCCAGGGCGATACGCTGGCGCTGGCCGCCGGAGATATTTTCAGAGCCTTCCGTCAGCACCCCGTTGAATTTATCGGGCAAGGATTGCACAAAATCCCAAATGCCCGCGCCGCGGCAGGCTTTTTCCAGCCGCGCCGCGTCCCCGGCGCCGCCCGGGCTGATGTTTTCGCCAATGGACCGGGGGAACAAAAAGCTGTCTTGGGGCACATAGGCAAAGATGTCTCGCAGGCCGCCTTTGGACATCCCCGCCGCATCCTGGCCGGAGATTGCAATTTTGCCGGAGACGGGGGCATACAGCCCCAGCAGCAGCTTTAGCACAGTGGATTTTCCGCTGCCGCTGCCGCCCACAAAGGCGACTTTGCTGCCCGCCGCGATGTTAAAGGTCACATCATCCAGCGCAAGGGCCGCGTCTTCTTCATCGCCATACGAAAAGCTCACATTTTCAAAGGATATCGCGGCGGATTTTTCATTGCCGAATTTGCCGCCGTCATTTAAATCTTCCACGGCCTCCGCCGTGCTTTCATTGAAGCGTTTTGCCCCCGCCAAATTGGTCTGCACCCATGACAATTGCTGGGACAGCATCAAAAGCGAATCTGCCGCAATTACGGCCACGGCTGTAAGGGCGATAAATTCCGCGATGGACAAATTTCCGTCAATGGCCGCGCCCGCCGCCATCATATTGAGAAGAATCATGGGTATCAAGGACACAAACTGCCCGATGACTATCAGCGGCAGAGACACCAGCACAAATGCCCTTATCGTAGCCATAAATTCCTGATATGTATCGAGATATCGCCGCTCCATCACGTCTTCAAGGCCGTATGCAATGATGGTTGACGTGTTTTGCAGCGAATCGTTTACAACGGCGTTAAATTTTGCTCTTGCCTCCAAATTTGCCCTTTGCCGCTTTTGCATGGGCATTGATATCACAATTTGCATTATGGCAAGCACGGGAAACGCCGCGAAATATATCAGCGTCAGGGTTGCGTTGATGGTCAGCATAAAGACAAAGGCCGCCACGACATTCATCACACTGGCAAACATCATCAACATGCCATCCGGGCCTGCGACGAAGTTCACGGCTCGCGGCACGTCGTTGGAATATATCGACAGGCTTTCGCCGCTGCCCGCCTTTTCAAATTTGCTAAAGGGCACATGCAGGAAATATCGCGTAAAATTGGCGCGAAAGCGATATCCCGTGCGGCCCTGATATCGGCCCATCATCAGGGCCGACGCGGCGGCGGCAACGGCCCGCACCGCCGAAACGCCGGTCAGCAGCACCAAAAACCACAGCAGGGTCTGAAGGTCAAAATTATGTGCGGCCTCGCCCATTTCGCCTGTTATGCGGTCCATAAGCACCATTGCAATTGCCACAATGGCCGAAATAATCACATAAGTCAGCAAAAATCCACGAAACCGCACCCCGTTTTTGTGAAGTGTGGCAAAAAATGTCTTGATAATCCTCACGCCCTTAAAATTGATTTTATATCATAATATCGCGCGAAGCGAATTATGTCAATCAACCGGTGGTTGAATTTGCGGCGCTGTCCAGCGCAATCTCCATCATCTTCGTAAAGCTCTCCTGCCGCTCTTGCGCCGAGGTGGCCTCGTGGGTAAACACCATGTCGGAAATTGTCAAAATTGTCAGGGCCTTTTTGCCCAGCCGCGCCGCCGTGGCATAGAGGCCCGCGGCCTCCATCTCTACAGCCAGCACGCCCATTTTGCGCCAGCCCTCCATGGCACCTTTGTCGTCCCCATAGAAGGTGTCGCTGGTCAGCACATTGCCCACTTTGCAAGCAACCCCCGCCGCCTCGGCGTATTTCACGGCATTGGACAACAGCCCAAAGTCCGCCAGCGGCGCAAATTGTCCCGCCAGGCAATATTGACCCATAAAGGCGGAATTTGTGCTGGCCCCCATGGCAATCACAATGTCGCGCAGGGCCAGGCCATCGGCAATGCCGCCCGCCGTGCCCACGCGTATGATGGCATCCACGTCATAAAACGAAAAAAGCTCGTAGGCATATATGCCCATGGAAGGTATGCCCATGCCCGAGCCCATCACGGACAATTCCGCGCCTTTGTATCTGCCGGTATATCCCAGCATACCGCGCACGCCGTTAAATTGCACGGCCTCTTCCAAGAAGTTTTCGGCGATGAATTTTGCACGCAGCGGGTCCCCCGGCATAATTACGGTTTTGGCGATATCGCCCTTTTTTGCTTCGATATGTGGCGTCATTTGTTTTCCTCCTCTTTATACATTGTAAAAATCACAACTTCGGGGCGCGCAAATATCCTTGGCACCGTATAATACGGCCCTATGCCGCTGCTGGTAAACACGGGCACGCCATCCGCAGAATATGCAAAGCCATGGGCAAAGCGCGTGCCGTGGTCTGTTATGCTGCCCCGCAGCAAATACATGGGAAAGCCAAAAAATGTTATTTGGCCGCCATGGGTATGGCCGGAGAGCATCAGGTCAATTCCCGAGGTGGGCTGTGCCATCGAAACATCCGGATTATGCGAAACAAGCAGCACAAAATCCCTTGCGGCGCAGGCGCCCGCCATGGCCTCTTCTATGCCGGGGCTTCTGTTCCACAGGTCATGGACGCCCGCCAGATAAAAGCCTTCCCTTATGCGTATCCCGCTGTTATCCAGCGGGATTATTCCGTATTGCTCCTTTGCCGCGAAAGTCCTCCTGTAATCATCATGATTCCCTTCCACGCCGAAAATGCCGTCTGTTGTGATTATTCGCGCAATTTCCCTGATAGTCCCTTGATAATGCGCGCCGCGCATGGAAAAATCCCCGCCAAGCAGCAGCAAATCCAGGCTCCTTTGATTAAGCTCCGCGGCGGCTTCTCTCATGTCTTCATCCGCAATTATATGCATGTCCGTCATAAAGGCAATGCGATAGCCGTTAAGCTCGCGCGGCCAATTTTCGGAGCGAAACTCGATTTCAACATAGCGAATCATCCTGTCCAGCGTAAAGCTGTGCGCGATATGTATCACGGGAATTAGGGCGATAATCAGACCGATGGCCGCCGCAATCCTGAATTTGCCGCTTCTGGTTTTATGCTTCGCCAGGCACATTCCAAAAAGCGCGCCAAAGCCGCCCAGCGCCAAGGTAAAGAAAATCAGCGCCTTTTCGCTTATGCGCCATTTGCCCTTTTGCGCCCTGCGTTTGTCCGCCACAAAAAGCAGGAATGTAAAGATATTTGCCAGCGCAAATAGAATCAGGAAGGATTCTTTGATGCCAAAGCTGATAATTTGGCTGATGATAAATCGCATATCTACTCCTATACTATGGCACGATAGTCCCGCTTAAATTTCGTTAAAATACGGTTTAGGATGCCCTGATATTCCTTTGTGCGGCCCTGGGCCTTGCGTATTCTGGCTTGCTCCAAAAGCGCCGCCGGATTTTCCGGCGACAGGGATAGGGCCTTGGTGATGGCGCCGGACGCCTTGACCAGGTCTAAGTCCATGCGATGATACTGCGCCAGCGCAATCCACAGCCGGGCGTCGTTTGCGCGGCCCACCAGCGCCTTTTCGATGGATTTTACGGCCATGGGCACATTGTCCGCGCCGGCATAATACCCCGCCTGCTTGCGCAAAAAGGCCGCATCCTGCACCGCCACGGCCTGTATGGCCGCCAGGGCCTTGTCATGCAGGCGCATCTTCATATAGCAGTCGCATAGCCTGTAGATATACTGCGGGTCATAATCCAGCGCCGCCGCCTTTTCATACAGCTTGATGGCCTCAAAATAGCTTCTGTTGTGAAAATGAATTTCGGCCTGAAAGTAAAAAATTTCGGGATGTTCCGGGTGTTTTGCCGTCAGCTCCTCAATCAGGTTTTGCGCGGCCTCATAAGCCCCGGCAAGGATATATGCCTCGATTAAATTAAAGCGCAGCTGCCGGCTGTTTGGGTCCAGGCGCACGGCTTTGACAAAGTGTTCCGCCGCCTCGTCATAATTTGCCATATGCATCAGCGCCACACCCGCGTTGTTAAGCAGCTTTGCGTTTTCATGAAAATTAAGGGCGCGGGAAAAGTATGAATATGCCCTTTCACCCTCGCCGCGTTTTGCCCAAAAGTCGCCCTGCTCTGCCAGCTTTTCCCAAATTTGCCGCCTCTCCCACACATTAAGCTCTTTTTGTAGAATTGCCAGGCTTTCCTTTGGCAAATAGTCCACAACAGACAAAAACGCGACAAAACGCGCCGAAAAGCTGTCAATTCGGCCAATTTCGCGCAATGCGGCCCCTATTTTGCCCAAGCCCAAAGAGCCTTCCACCCATTTGATGAAAGGCTCGGATAAAAAGTCCTGGGTGACGCCGCGCCAGTGGTGCAGGCAGTGATACAGCGCCTCCTCCAGGGAAAATACCCGCGTGCCCGTCATGGAAAACACATAGGGTATGTCGTTTTCGGATTGTGATGCGGTTAAGTATAGGTTTGTCATCGGGGCTCCGTGCGGGCGGCGGGTTGCCGCCCCTGCAATCTAATTAATTCAGCAAAGCTCACATACAGCTGTTTCATGGCAAAAGCACACCGGCCATGATTTGCGTGGGCAAGTGGCGTGGGTCGTCGGATGTGCCAAAAGGGCGAGGGCCATCGATGTCGAGTGGGCCAAAATCCGCTTCCCATGCCCATAGTATGCCGTCAAAGTCCAAAGCCAAGCTAGGATGGAGATTTATCGCAGCAGCAGCCACTCTTTCCAAAATCATAACAGGTTCGTGGGTTAAATCCCATAACTCACCATTTGATGTTATGACCATGACAGACCGCCAGCCCCTGACTATCTGTGATGCGTCGTCCCAAATTTGGACGGGGGGTGAGTCAGATGGAATACCGGCAACCAC
>JAITMW010000039.1 GCA_031277155.1 Clostridiales bacterium
ACAGATTGGAACGTAATGTGACCAGTGGCCGCCGCGATGTTTTAAATTTTCGGATTTCGGGCAACAGGCTCACTCTCACTCATACCGATGGTGTGCAGGAAGTGTGGGAGAGAGTCCGCTGATACATCTATATGCCAACGACGTTGGATTGCTTCCAGTTGATGTAATGACAGCGGGCGGCATAACGCCGCCCCTACGTGGACAAGCGTAGGGGCGGCGTTATTATTAAGCCACGAATTAAATACAACGCAAAAACCCACCCGCTAACTTGCAGATGGGAATTGGGTTAAACCAGCTCTATATACACCATTTCGGCCGCGTCACCCTTGCGTTTGCCAATTTTGATGATGCGGGTATAGCCGCCCTTGCGGTCCTCATATTTTGGCGCAATTTCGTCAAACAGCTTTTCGGCCATGTTTACGGATTTGGAGAGGGTGCGCTTTTTGCGGCCATCGGCCGGCACTTCTGTCACGGGATACAAGACAGAGAGGATTTTGCGGCGGGCATTGAGGCGCGATGGGCGGTCCACCTTAATTTTGCGTTCCACCGTGTCATAAACCGTCACGCGTTTGCCGTTTTCGTCCTTTTTTATGCGGTTGCCCCTGGCGTCCTTTTGGGGCACTTTGAAGGTTTTTGTCACTTCGTCAAAATTGTCTTTTTCTTTGACGGCCAAGGTGATTAGCTTTTCTGCCACCTTGCGCACTTCCTTCGCCCTTGTTTCCGTTGTTTGTATGCGTCCGTGGTATATCAAATTTGTCGCGAGATTCCGCAGCATGGCCTTCCTTTGGGAAGATGTGCGGCCTAGCTTTCTATATCCGGGCATATTAACGCCTCCTTTAGAGCAATTTTCTTATGATTCCTCGCTTGGGCGCAATGATAAGCCAAAATCTGTAAGGCGATTCAGCACTTCCTCAAGGGACTTGCGGCCCAAATTGCGCACTTTCATCATATCTTCTTCGGTTTTGTTGGCCAAATCTTCCACAGTGTTGATGCCCGCGCGCTTTAGGCAATTATAGCTGCGCACGGAAAGGTCCATCTCCTCTATGGAAAGCTCGAGAATTTTTTCCTTGTTGGTGTCCTCTTTTTCTGTTAAGACAGTGGTTTCTTTGGCATTTTCTGTCAAGTTTACAAAAAGGTCCAGATGGTCGTTGAAGATTTTGGCACCAATGCTGACGGATTCGTCCGGCGTGATGGTGCCGTTTGTCCAAACCTCAAGCACCAATTTGTCATAATCTGTCACTTGCCCGACGCGGGTGTCCTCCACCTGAAAGTTGACGCGCTTTACGGGCGTATAAATCGAATCCACGGGGATGATGCCGATGGACTGATTTAAGAGCTTGTTTTTTTCGGCGCTGGAATATCCCCTGCCCTTTGTGATGGTCATTTCCGCGGACAGGCTTGCGTCCTTGCCGGATAGGGTCGCAATATGCAAATCGGGATTCAAAATTTCGACATCCGCGTCCACCCTGATGTCCCCTGCTTTCAGCTCGCCTTTTTCGCTGATTTCGATATAGGCCTTTTTAGGCTCGTCACTTACCGCGCTGTTTCTTATGGCCACATTTTTTAAATTGAGGATGATTTCGCAAACATCCTCCTTCACGCCCTCTATCACGCTAAATTCGTGCAAAATTCCGTCGATTTTGATATTGGAAATTGCCGCCCCCGGAAGTGAAGACAACAAAATCCTGCGCAAAGAATTGCCCAATGTGGTGCCATATCCGCGCTCCAGCGGCTCAATGATAAAGCGGCCATATGTGCCGTCTTTGCTCATTTCAGCAATTTCGATATGAGGCTTTTGAAATCCTACCAATGTTAAACCTCCTTTAAGCCATGGGAAAAAATCCCAAACAACATATTACTTAGAGTATAGCTCCACGATAAAGGTTTCATTCACCGGCGTGTCAATTTGTTCTCTGGTCGGCATGGCCAAAACACTGCCCTTTAGGTTGTTTGTGTCAATATCCAGCCAGCTTTCCACCCGTCTGCCTTCTGTGGCCGCCAAAATATCCGCAAAGCGCACGCTGTCTTTGCGCGAGGGCGTCACTTCGATTATATCGCCTATCTTGGTGTGATATGACGGGATATTCACCTTTTTGCCATTGACGGTAATCAGCTTGTGGCTTACCAGTTGACGCGCTTCCATGCGCGTGCGCGCAAGCCCCATGCGATATACCACATTATCCAGGCGCATCTCTAAAAGTGCCAGCAAATTTTCGCCCGTTGTGCCGGCGCGTATCCTGGCCGCCTTTTCATAATATGCCTTAAACTGCTTTTCCAGCACGCCATAGCAAAATTTTGCCTTTTGCTTTTCCTTCAGTTGCAGCCCATATTCGCTGATTTTCTTGCGCATCATGGGCGGCTTTTTTTTGCTTTTTTTGCTTGAGCCCGTGAAAGCGGCCTCGATGCCAAGGCTTCTGGCGCGCTTCATCACCGGCTGTCTGTTGATAGCCATATGCAATTCCTCCAAATAATCAGATACGACGGCGCTTTGGCGGCCTGCAACCATTGTGCGGCACGGGCGTTACGTCTTTTATCATCGTAACATCCAGCCCCGCCGCCGAAAGCGCCCTGATGGCGGCCTCGCGGCCGCTTCCCGGGCCTTTGACAAATACCTCGATGCTTCTTAGGCCAAATTCTTTTGCGGCGCTTGCGGCAGAATCCGCCGCCATCTGGGCCGCATAGGGCGTAGATTTGCGAGAGCCGCGAAAACCAAGCCCGCCGGCGCTGGCCCAGCAAAGGGCGTTGCCGTTAGAATCCGTGATGGTTACGATTGTATTGTTAAAGGTAGATTGGATATGCGCTTGTCCAAAATTTACGACCTTCTTTTCGCGCCGCCTTCTGGTGGTGCCGCGTCTTATCACTCTTTTTGCCATGCTTTGCAATCTCCTCCTTTAGAAATTATTTCTTCTTGTTGGCGACTGTGCGTCTTGGGCCTTTTCTTGTGCGGGCGTTGTTTTTGGTGCGCTGCCCGCGCACAGGCAGGCCCCTTCTGTGCCTGATGCCCCTATAACATCCAATTTCTGTAAGACGCTTGACATTAAGGGCAATTTCGCGGCGCAAGTCGCCTTCAACCACTTGGTTTTTGTCGATGGCGTCACGGATTTTGGCCACTTCGTCGTCTGTTAAATCCCTGATGCGGGTGTTGGGATTGATGCCTGCAATCTCTAAAAGTTTATTAGAGCTAGAGCGCCCAATGCCGTAAATATAAGTAAGGCCAATTTCAACCCGTTTTTCTCTTGGCAAATCCACTCCTGCTATACGAGCCATGTCACACCTCCTTATCCTTGTCTCTGCTTATGTTTGGGATTTTCGCAAATCACTCTGACAGCGCCCTTGCGCCGAATTATCTTGCATTTTTCGCACATGGGCTTTACAGATGGTCTAACTTTCATGTGTATCACTCCTTTGCGTTGCGGGCTATTGTTCAGGGGCGGCATGACGCCGCGGGCGGCAGGACGCCGCCCCTACGTGGGTTGGTTGCCGCGCATTATTTATCCCGCCAAATAATCCGCCCCTTTGTAAGGTCATAGGGCGACATTTCTATTAGGACTTTGTCGCCCGGTATTATCCTGATAAAATTAAGCCTCAGCTTGCCCGAAATATGGGCCGTGATGATATGTTTGTTTTCAAGCTCCACCTTAAACATAGCGTTGGGGAGCTTTTCCACAACAATACCTTCAACTTCAATTGCATCGTCTTTAGCCATGAGAAAAATCCTCCTTACGCTGCTTAAAATTTTTTAAAGTGGTTTTGAAATCCGCGTTTTTCATATATTTTTTTGCCATT
>JAITMW010000020.1 GCA_031277155.1 Clostridiales bacterium
TGAATTTTGTCATCATATCATAGCTCGCGGTGGAGGGCGAAAGTATTTCAATTACAAGGTCGGGCGCGCCTTTGCAGCCCTTGTCGTCCAGCTTGTCGCGGTCGCAAACCACAAGCAAGTCCGGCTGCACAACCGTGTCGTCGCCTTTATCCGCATTTAGGCGCACATCAATGGGCAGAAAAACTTTACACTTTTTTCCATCGAGATGCTCACTAAATTTCCTGTAGAGACCCCCGGATATTATCTGGTGGATTGGCCTAGGCGCCGCCATAAAATAAATCTCGCCGTCAATCAATTCGCATCTTGGCTCGTTGTCCCATGCGTAGTAATCTTCATAGGTAAAATGCCCTTTCTCTTGTCGCAGCTGCATATCACGCCTCCTCGAAGATGTCTTTCATGTCGATTGTAAGCTCCGGCAGGATGCCAACAGGGATTTTGTCGGCCTCTCCAAACATTGTAACGAAGTATTCGCCGTCTCTTTGCTTGAAAATCTTTGCTTCGCGCTCGTCCGGGCTGACAAACCAAATTTCTTTGACATTGGCGTCGCAATATTTTGTGAATTTTGTCATCATATCATAGCTCGCGGTGGAGGGCGAAAGTATTTCAATTACAAGGTCGGGCGCGCCTTTGCAGCCCTTGTCGTCCAGCTTGTCGCGGTCGCAAACAACCAGTATATCAGGCTGCACAACGGTGTTGTCGCCCTTTTCCCAATTTAGGCGCACATCAAATGGGGCCACAAAAACCCTGCACTCTTTTCCTCGAAGATGCGCGCGAAATTCGGAACCCAAATTCAGCAGTATGGTTTGATGCTTGCCGCCGGGCGCCGCCATAAAATAAATCTCGCCGTCAATCAATTCGCATCTGGGCTCGTTGTCCCATGTGCAATAATCCGCATAGGTAAAATGCTTTTTTTCCTGATTTGCCAACATTGCTATACCTCCTTAAAGCTGTTTTTCATGATTTGCAGCGCCGCCCGGGGATGAAAGCGGGAGAGCAACCCCATGGCTGCCAGGCAGTTTTGCACATCCAGCAGCATTGTAGGGCGCAGGGGCTTTAGGGCGTTGCCGTCGCGCGGGGCGTATGCCGTGTTTGCCATGATGGCGCGCGGGTTTGGAGCATTTATAACGGCGCCGCCGCTGCCAATTACATATCGTGCCTGGGTAAGGTCTTTGCCGCTTTGGGAGTGCATTTCCCCCGCCGGGGTATAGACCTTTTCGTTGAAGCCGGCGTGGCGCGCGGCGGATATGCGCAGGGCTTCCGCGGCAAAGGCGCTGTCCACATCGCTGTATTTTTCATATTCGCCCATGGGAAGTATGCCGGGGTCTGCGGCGCAAATTTCCAGCCATTTTGACACATCGTCCCGGCTTATGCCGTATTCCTGATAAAAGGCGTCGGCATTGCCCTCCAAAATAAGGTCATAAAGGGCTCCCAGGCTGTATCGCATACCCACATCGCCTTCCACCGTGCGCTTTGCAAAAGGCTCTGTAATGCCGTTGATAAAGGCGTTGGGGATTTTGGGGCTGCCGTCGGCCATGGAATAGGCATCTGTGGTGGCACCCCCCAGGTCATATGCCATAAGCTCGCCCAGGCCCTCCTCTCCATCGCTGCCCCGTGAAAGCAGCTCGCAAGCCTCAAAAACAGCCAGGGGCGTAGGGATAATTTCGGCGTCCATAATTTCTTGCACACCATCCAGCCCCTTTGCCGTGATGATATTGGCGATGAAAAGGTCACGTATGGCGGCCTTTGCGGGCAATATGTTAAGCTTGCCAAATTGCGGCATCACATTTTCGCATACCACGGTGTTTTTGCCGCCCTCTTGCAAAATTTGTGCGGCCTGGGCTGCCGCGGAGCGATTGCCCGCGATTATCACGGAGAAATTGGCGGGCACGGCCGCGATTACACGGGCATTGTGCAGCAAAACCTTTTTGTTGCCCCCGTCTATGCCGCCTGTAAGCAGCATGATATCCGGCGCCGTGGCGAGAATTTCCGCGCTTTCGGCCTCCGTAAGCTCGTATGCATAGGTTTTTACGACCTTTGCGCCGGCGGAGGCCGCCGCCAACCGCGAGGCTTTTGCCGTTAAATCCGGCACAAGACCGGAGGACACCATTTTCAGGCCGCCCGCGGCGGAGGAGGCCGCCAGGGACTTTGCGAAGTCTGTATGACCGATTTGCGCGGCAATTTCATTTTTGGCGGCATCAAAGCCCAGCCTTACGTCGGTTTCGATGGTGGTAAAGGCCTTTGCGAAGGCCACAATTTTGGCGCTGTCTATGTCCACCGCCGTCACCTTTGTGTATGTCGAGCCAAAATCTGTTAGCAAATAAATTTTCATATGATATGTCCTCTCGGGCGGCGCAACACCGCCCCCTTACGAAGGGGCCAAATCCTGCCGCAAATGCTCTATGGCCACCAAAGGGTCTGTGCCCGGCGGATACACCCGATTAAACCCCATTTCCAAAAATACCTTTTCAACCTGCGCAAAGTCCTGCTTGCCGACGACAAGATTGCCGCCCACATACATCAAAATGTCATAAAGGCCGGCCTCGTCGCATTTTTCGCGCAGGCCCTTGCAATCAATTTCGCCGTGGCCATACATGGACGACACTATGATGGCGTTTGCGTCCGATTCTATGGCCGCCTCCACAAATTCCTTCTGGCTGACCATGACCCCCAGGTTGATGACATTAAAACCCGCCTTGGTTAATGTGTAATTTAGGATTTTGTTGCCCACGGCGTGGACATCGGCGCCGATGACGCCAAGCACCAGCGTTATCACATCTTCCTCTTCGTCATAGGCGGGTGCGACAATTGCCACATCCTCAATTTTTCCTATTTCTGCCATATTTTCCTCCCATTGAAAAATATTTAGTTTCTAATAATTTCGCTTAAAGAATAATGAAAATCATCCGTGCCAAACCACATGGCCTGTGTCAGGGCCTCCATGGCTATAACATGGTCATAATTCCAAACACTCCATACATTGCGGAAATTCTCGTGTATATCCACATAGTGATTCTCGGTCAGGGCCGAAAAATAGCGGCTTGCATACAACACATGGTGCCAATAGCGATTCAAGTATATGCCGCTGTGGCGCAGCATCTGCGCGCCCAAAAAATATGTGGAAAGGGTGCCCCAATCTTCGTCTGTCGGGGCAAAATTGCTCCACACCAGATATGGCATGGAAAACATCTTGCGCCTGTCGTCCTCATTCCACATGCCGGGGCGATGGTCGCTGATAAAGCCCAGGTCTTGGAAGAAGCGGTCGGTGTGCAGGCCCATAATCGGCATATGGTCGCCGAAAAACACCACAATTGTGGGCGTGTCCCGTGCCTCGATGAAATCTATCAGCCGCCCAAGCTGTTTGTCAGCGTCATAAATGCCCTGGACAAAGGCGTCCACCCGGGCCAGCTCCTCCTCGTTAAGGAATGGGCTGTATGATGTCACATCCTGGGGCCAGCCATAATATTTATTGCCCCAATATTCCCAGTGGTTTTGCATGGAAATGCCAAACAAAAACAGGGGTTGGCCGTCTTCTTCCGCCAGCAATATCTGGGCGATAATTTCGTCCGTAAAAAATTCGTCGGACACATAAAGGCCCTTATATGCGGGCGTTACAAGCCTTCCTAGCTTGTCATAAAAATATTCGCCCAAATCCATATCCTCATAGGCGATGAAATCCTCAAAGCCCAGGCGCGGATACACCAAACCGCGAGCAAAGAAATATCTTGTAAAAGGATGCACCGCCACGGCGCGATATCCGTTGGCACGGAAAAGATGGGGCATGGCCGTTTGGATATCGCGGAAAAAATATCGCCCGGTGTTGCTGTAAGGCACATAATATGCGCTGCCCATGAAAAACAGCGGACTGCCCGTCAGAAATTCCAATTCGGTATTTGCGGTGCCGCCGCCAAAGACGGGCACAATCACGTCGCCGCTGATGTGGTCTGCGCTCAGGCGATGCAGATTGGACACGGGATTGGTGGAAAATTCAAGATTATAGATGACATTGGGGTCCATAAAGGCCTCGGACATCACGACGATGACATTTGGTCTTGTATAGGGCGGCATGACGCCGCCCCCACCGCCGCCGTCATAGGGCGGCATGACGCCGCCCCTACGGGGTTCCTCAAAAAACTGCATCGCCCGCGGCCCGGCAGTGGCGGCTTCCAAATTGCGGGCGGCATGGTCCATTGCGGCGGCGTGAAAGCCCAAAATAAATCCCGTGTCGCGGTATAATGCCGTCAGAGGGCCGCGAGGATGGATTTCCAGCGCGGGCATGATAACATCGTTGTAAAAATTGGAGGCAAAGGCAAGCACAAAGGCGGCAACGGCCCCGCAAAACATCAGCCAGCGCTTTGTAAAGCCGGGCTTAAACTTCAGGAAAATCAGCGGCAGATGCAAAACCGCAACCAGCGCGAGGCGCAAAAGCAACGTCATTTCAATTATTATGTCCGTGTCCCGGGTTATCATCAGGGCTTCGCCCGCCAGCATAAGGTCTGTGGGGACAAAAACCTGCCCCGCAATCATCACTTTCAGGTTATTTATCACATATGCCCCGCCCAAAACCGCCGAGACAATGGCATATGACCAAAAGGCAGAGCCGGTGAGGGTGAAAACCGCCACGGCGCACAGGGCGATGAAAAGCGCGGAAAGCAGCACAACGCCAAGGTTGGACAGGGGCGCGGCCATAAGCCCTTCGACCGAGGCGGGATTAAGCCCTTCTAATATCAAAAACACAAACAAGGGAAGCACGCAGGCATATGCCCGCAACGCCCATTGCGCCCGCCGTTTTTGTGCCGCGTTATTGATTATGTCCCACAATTGTCTTATCATAATTTTCAAGTTTGCTCCAATCGTTTTTTATCGTAATTACATTTTAACAAATATGCCGAGCGGTTTCAACAAGAATATTAAGACTCACCGAAATTCCAATTCTTACATAATATGGTTAGAGAGGCTATGCACGCAAGAAATTCAGATATTCCATAACAATTATAATTGATTAGGGAGGTTTAGATTATGGCAGCTTTTGAATTTGGAAACTATCCGGAAAGACCCGGACGCCCGCACTTTTCGGCGCCCGGACAACAAGAAGTGCCCGCCGTAGAGGCTGCGCCAGAGGCGGACGCACTTTCAGCCGCGCCCCGGCTGCGTACAGAACCCATCTTGGCATTGAAGATTTATGATTCTTGCCGCAACAAAAATTGTCTTACCCCATCAGATTTGGGCGGCCCGGCGCTTTCTATGGGCGGCGAGCCCATACTGGCTCCTGATGAAGCGCAATCCGTAAGAATTGAAGACCTTACCATCGGCAGAATTTCGATTTTGTCCAAACAGCGCAGCGATTTTAGAAAAGGATATTGGGATATTGATATTCAATATGACTTTGACTATACTTTGCGCTATGTAAGCCGCGGCGGCACAGAAATCGGCACAACGCCCGCCACAAATTCCTTTACACAGCGTCTCAGCTTGTTTGGCTCTCTTGGGGCCGGTGTGGCCATTGCCACCGACATCATTGCGGGCGGCATAACAGGCCTGGGCGGCGAGCCCTTTGTGCTTGCAGAGGCAAGGGCCATTGGCCTTGCGGCCGAAATAAAGCGCGACCATTGCCGCCGCAGACATAACGACCACCCCGGGCATCCCGCCGCTGAAGAAATTGAGGCCCTGCGTCATCATCACCGCCGCCATGCCCATGTTTTTGTCACCATAGGCCTCTTTTCCATTGTGAAGCTGTTCCGCCTTGTGTCACTTTTGGTGGAATCCCGCGGTTTTGTCATCCCGGATGTATGCGACAATGTTATGCCGCCAAATCCGTGCGATGTCTTTGAAGATTTGGGGTTTCCAATGGACACCTTCTCGCCGCCGCAAAAGCGCGAATTTATGTCGAAGGAAAGCCTTGATATCCCCGGCAGGCCCTGCGCCGAAAGGATGGAAGCGGAAATGCTGGCCGAGGAATAGGCAAGCAAGAAAAAAAGGCCGTGCATGGCCTTTTTTTGTTGGCGTTTCGCCGTCCTAGTTCAACGATTCCGCCATTTTTATCAGGGCTTCGTCGTCCACATTGCCCATCCCAAAAAACATATACAGCACATTATCAACCAGCAAATTCACCACGCCGCTGTCAACCACCGCTTCATGCCCGTTGATTTCAATGGTGCGCATATTTTCCGTCGCCCCTGTTGCAAAGCCCGAATCCTCGGTCA
>JAITMW010000169.1 GCA_031277155.1 Clostridiales bacterium
CCCTCCCGGGGTATGTCCAAGCCGGCGGGCACAATTTCCATAAAGCGGCGGCCCGCAATTTCAAGTCCCAGCGGGTGTATCGTGCGCTCTTGCACCGTCGGCCCTTTCACAGTGGGCATCATAATCATATTGCAATAATACGCGGCGCCTTGGGATATGGACAGCGCCGGGCTTATCTTTGATTTAAACGGCTCTTTGCCAAATTTTTCCGTGATTTTGCGCTCTACTAGGGGTATGGACGAGCTGCCGCCCACAAGGAAAATCTCGTCAACTTCGCTTTCTTTCAGATTTCCGGCCGCAAGGCATTTGTCGATGCAATCCAGCGTCGAATCCACAATATCATCCAGGCTTTTGCCCTGAAACTTCGCAAAAATTTCGGGATGGTCGTTTTGGGGGCTATGCCTTTTGTAATTCTCGAATTCTTCCTGGGTAATCTCCATATTAATATTGACAATTTTTGGCTCCTGTATAAAAGGCGCCAGGGTTATCTTTGTGGATTTTGCCTGGGAAAGCCTTTCTTTGGCTTGGTTTGCCACCTGCTGCAAGCGCACCTGGGCCACCTTCTTTTGGCGCTTGGAAACGCCGTCGTCAGCATCCTCGTCATAGAGATTGATTTCCTCGCCGGTGAGCTTGTTAAATTCTTCCAAAATCATGTCAATTATAATCTTGTCAATATCATTGCCGCCAAGGTCGTTGTCGCCAAAGGTTGACACAATGGCGATGTTGGGCTCGTCCTCCTCGCTGGCCTCGATTTTTAAGATACAGGCGTCAAAGGTGCCGCCGCCAAAGTCATATACCAAAATTTTCTTGTCCCTGGTTTCATTTACAGCATATGAAATGGCCGCGGCAGCGGGCTCCAGCCGCAAATACACGCTGTCTTCGTCAAAGCCCGCCAAAATGGCCGCGGCCTTTGTCATCTTCTTTTGCTTGTCGGTGGAATTTGCGGGCACCGTAATCACACAGCCCGTAAATTCGCCCTCAATGCCCATTTCGTCCTGGGCGTATTGGTCGGCCCGATGCTTTAAATATCCCAAAATTTCGCCCGCAATCTGCTCCGGCGTAAAGCCATGCTCTTTGTCGTCCACCGCCACCTTTATGGGCGCGTCGCTGCCCAAATATCTCTTAATTGAAAGCACGGTGGACAGCGGATATATCACCGCCGCCTCTTTGGCCTGGACGCCAAAAATCCGCGCCAGCTTCTGCGGGTCTTCCGGGTCGGTTTCAAATTGCACCGCCGTGGGAAAAATGTTTCCGCCGTCAATAGGTATGGTTTGCGCCTCGCCGTCTTTGAAATTATAGATGCTGACGACGCTGTTTGTCGTGCCAAAGTCAATGCCCAAATACAGGCCCCTTTCCAAATCCAGTCCCAATGTTCCCATGTTTTGTCCTCCCAAAGTTAAATTAATCTTGCTCTTGGCGGCTCTTTCTCTGCCAGTCTGTCCGTTACAATTTCTTCCACTTTGTCATATTTAAACATCTGCTCATAAACAAGCGCACTATTGATAATATAATACAAATCGGCGGCTTTTTCAAGTAGATGCGGGCGATTATTTGCAATTTTTTCAGGTAATGTGGTGATGCTGCCTGTTGCTATCGCCTCTTTGAAATAATATTCCATCTCCTCTCCGTAAAAAAGCGGAATGTAACACGCAAACAGGCCAAAGCGCAGGTATTTCATCAATACCTCCGTATATTCTGCTTCGCCTGCCGCCCTGTAATGCAAACTGACAGTTTCTCTGCCCGCCCTGCCCCTGTATATAAAGGGCATGTTCTTTTCTATATACGGCGATATAAAATTTTTGTCTTTAATTTCTTTGAAAATGGGCCAAATTACGTCAGCGGCCATGGCCTTGTTGATGGCATGGCGCAAAATTTCCGCGGACTGCCCCGTCACCACAGAATTTTTCACATAGACATGGGCAAGGCCATATGCCAGATATTCGTCGTCCGTGGCGGCAAAAAGCCTCTCCATGGCGTGGATTGCGTCATATTCGGGCACAAGGCCGCCTATGATGATTTCATAAACCATATATGCGGCAAAATCCCGCGTAATGTCGTCCCCGGGCGACAATTCCACCATTTTGGCAAAAATTCCCTGCACGCTTTTGCCCGCGCCATTGCGCGTGCGTATGGCAATCTCCAGAATCTTCGCATACAGCGCGGCATCGGCCCGACCCATGGCCGCAAGGCTTCTGGCCAATTCTACCCAGCCAAAAAGGCCCGACACATGGTTTTCCAGCACCAGCGCCAGCATGGCCTTGTCATACCAGCCACGCAAAAGCTGCTCGTATGCCATGGCCGCAAGGGTTTTGGCCCCTGCGCCGCCGGATGGGCCCGCCGCCGAAATTCGCTTTATGGCCGCAAACAGGTTTTTGTCGGCAATATGGCTGCCGGCCCGCGCCACAAGGCGCTTTGCCAGCCCAATGTCCCCGGCGCTGATATATGTCAGCAGCATTTGCTCCAGATTCTTGGGCGCAACGCGGCTTTCGTCCACATGCACATAATATCGCACGGCCCGCGGATAGTCACGATTTTTGGCGTAAAAATTGCCCAAAACCACCCGCGCCTGCATCTTAAACGACGCCGAAATTTGCG
>JAITMW010000021.1 GCA_031277155.1 Clostridiales bacterium
TCCATATCGGCCTTGGCCACGACAATGCGCAACCCGTCGCCAATTCTATAGGTTTTGCCGCTGCGCTCGCCAACCAGGGCGCTGTGCCCCTCGAAGAAGACGTAAAAATCGTCCGTCAGGCTTTGGGCGGTCACAAAGCCCTCCACGGTGTTGGGCAGCTCCACAAAAAAGCCGCGGCCAACAACATGGGAAATTATACCATCAAAGGTCTTGCCCACCTTGTCCGCCATAAATTCAACCTTTTTCAGGTCCTCCACATCCCGCTGGGCGGCGTCGGCCCTGCGCTCATTTTCAGAACATTTCAAGCATATCTCCGGCAGCTTCTCCGTGAAATCCCTGATACTTTCAGTTTCCATTTTGCCCGCAATATTGGCCTTGATTATGGCGTGGATGGCAAGGTCCGGAAAGCGGCGTATCGGCGACGTAAAATGGCTGTAAAACTGCTTTGCCAGGCCAAAATGCCCCAGGGGCACCGCGGCATACCGCGCCTGCTTCATGCTGCGCAGCACTTGCTTGCTGATAAGCATGGCCTCCGGCGTATTTTCCACGCGCGCCAGCAGGTTTTGCAGCGTCTTTGCCCGCGCCGCGCTGCCGCGCAGACTATATCCAAAATTGCGGATAAAAGCCATCAGGGCCTCAATTTTCCGGCGCTCGGGCTCCTCATGCACCCTGTAAATAAATGGCGCCTCCAGCCAGTGATATTCCGTCGAAACCACCTCATTGGCCGCCACCATAAATTCCTCAATGATGGACGTGGCCACGCTTCTATGCCGCCTCACCACGTCAATGGCCCTGCCCTTGGCGTCAACCACAATTTTCGCCTCGGGAATGTCAAATTCCATCGCGCCCTGCTTTAGGCGGCGCAGGCGCAGGATTTTCGCCAGTATCTCCATATTTTGGAATGTTTGCAAAAATTCGGGATATCGCTCTGTATGCGGCGAATCGGGATTTTCCAGTATATCCGCCAAATCCTCATAGGTGACGGCATGGTCGGAATGTATAACGGCCTCGCAGATTTCATGGGAAACCACCTCGCCTTTGGCGTCAAAATCCATCACGCATGACAGCGCAAGCCTGTCCACACGCGGGTTTAACGAGCAAATGCCATTAGACAGCCGCTTTGGCAGCATGGGTATCACGCGGTCAGCCAAATACACGCTGGTGCCGCGCCGCAGGGCCTCCTTCCACATGGGCGAGCCGACGGGCACATAATGATTCACATCGGCGATATGTACATAAAGGCGAAAAAGGCCGTTATCAAGGGATTCCAACGACACAGCATCGTCAATGTCCTTGGTGTCCGAGCCATCAATGGTAATTGTTGGAAGCGCGCGAAAATCCCGGCGGCCGGCCATATCCGCATCAGTCACGGCCTCGGGCACGGCGTCCGCCGCTTTCAATACATTTTTTGGAAATTCATGAGGAACCTCGTGCCCAAGCACGATTGACAGCACGTCCATGCCGATATCGTGGGAATTGCCCAGAATTTGGATGATTCTGCCTGTATGCTCCTTTTCCGTCAAATCCCGCGAAAGCTCCGCAATCACCTTTTGTCCGTCCCGCGCAGAGCCCCGGGCCGATTTGTCAATGAAAACCTTGGGCATCCGCCTGTCATCAGGGTTTACGCAGCCATTGCCATATGTACCGACGACCGTTCTCCTACTCCTTGACAAAATCTTAACAATCTCGCCGGAAAGACTGGGGCCGCCGCGCTCCGTGATGCGGCAAAGCACCTTGTCGCCATGCAAAGCGGCTCCCACGGCGGTTTGCGGGATGAAGACAGAATATTCATCCCCCGCCACAAAGCCAAAGCCCTTGAAATGCCTCTCGAAAGTGCCCGCCACCATATTGGCCATGGCGGGCGTGATGATTTTGCCTTTGCGCGTGAAAAAAGCACCACCCTCATCGACTATTTCCTGCAAAAGTTTCCGGAAAGTGTCAATTTCCTTGGTGGGAATATCCAGCAGAAATATCATGTCTTCGGGCAGCATGGGGCGATATTCGCCGGAGTTTATAAAGGCCGTAAGCTTCGCCTTTTGGGCGTTAATACGCTCCGAATTTCCTAAATCTGTCATATCTTCTGTCCAGCATCTCCTCTGTCGGCATCCTCTGCAACACAGAGAATTCATGTACAAGCAAATGTTTTAGATAGTCAAGGGAAAAGGGTATGTCATTGTCAAAACCGCCCGGAACTTCAGGTATTATTCCCTCGATGATGTTTAACTCCATCAGGTCAACGGGTCGCAGCTTCATCACCGCCGCAGCCTCCTTGGCGCGCTTCGCATCTTTCCAAAGGATGCTGGCGAAACCCTCGGGCGACAAAATTGAATACATGGAGTATTCAAACATGAACACGCGGTCGGCGACCGCCAGCGCCAGCGCGCCGCCGCTGCCGCCTTCACCCACTATAACAGAAATTATGGGAACTTGCAACCCCGACATGTTGTACAAATTTTGCGCGATGGCCTGGCCCTGGCCCCGTTCTTCCGCGCCGGTGGCGCAATACGCGCCGGAAGTGTTGACCAGCGAAAGGACAGGGCGGCCAAATTTTTCGGCCTGCTTCATCAGGCGCAGGGCCTTGCGATAGCCCTCGGGATGTGGCTGACCAAAGTTGTTGGCGACATTTTCCTCTAAATTGCGGCCTTTTTGCGTGGCCACGACGGTGATGGGTGTTGCGCCCAAATAGCCCACGCCCCCCACAACCGCCGTGTCGTCACGGAAGTTGCGGTCGCCATGAAATTCGATAAAATCGGTCAAAATGGCCTCTATGATGTCTTTGGAGGTTGGGCGCGATATTTTCCGGGAAATTTCGACGGCTTCTGACGGCTCAATCCTCGCGCTGCCGCTATAGATGTTGATTTTCCGGGATTCGTCAAATTTGGCACACCCGGCAGCGTGTGACTTCAATGTGTCTGACAATATTTCCCTCATTTGGTCGCGCCTAACAATTTTGTCGATAAACCCGTGTTCAAGCACAAATTCAGCGCTTTGAAAGTCCTCGGGCAGGGTCTGCTTCATGGTCTGCTCAATCACGCGGCGCCCCGCAAAGCCCACCGTTGCGCCGGGTTCGGCCAAAATTATGTCTGCCTGCATGGCATAACTTGCAGTGACGCCGCCCGTCGTGGGGTCCGTCAGCACGCTGATATACAGCAAACCCGCGTCACAGTGGCGTTTTGCCGCCGCGCTGACCTTCGCCATCTGCATCAGCGAAATTATGCCTTCCTGCATCCGCGCCCCGCCCGATGCCGTGAAAACCACGATGGGCAGGCGGTTTGCCGCGGCCTCTTCAAAGGCGCGCGTGATTTTTTCGCCTACCACAGAGCCCATGGAACCCATGATAAAGCGGCTGTCCATGATGCACAGCATGACGGCCACACCGCCAATGGCGCATCTTCCCGAAATTACGGCCTCTTTCACGTCCAGCGCCGCGCCCAGGCCTGTGATCTTCGCGCCATAGCCCGGATAGTCAATGGGATTATTTGGAATCATATCCGCGTCGCGCTCTTTAAAGCTGCCCTCATCCGCGATAATGGCCAGCATTTCGCGCGCGCCAATACGAAAATGCGCGCCACAGCCGGGGCAAATTTTGTGCGCGCCCAATTGCTTGCTATATGCGGTTTTCTGGCATTTCGCACACTTCGCCCACATGCCGTCCGGCACACCCGGCTCCGTGTTGCTAACCCCCTGCGGTATGGTGACATATTTTTTGCGATTAAAAATATTCATGCGCTCCCGCCCCCTACAATCCCAGCATTTGCGGCAAGGTCGCTGTGTGATATTCGCCGCGCAAGAAGCCGCCGTGTTCCAAAATTTGGCTATGCACGTCAATATTGGTTTCAATGCCGTTTATTACCAGCTCATCCAGTGCGCGCCTCATTTTGGCGATGGCTTCATCGCGATTTTGGCCGTGGCTGATGACCTTCGCGACCATGCTGTCATAAAACGGCGGCATGGTATAGCCCGCGTAGATGCCTGAATCTACGCGGATTCCCAGGCATCCCGCCGGCAAAAACATATATTCAATCAGGCCCGTGGTTTGGGCGTTAATGCGACACTCAATCGAATGGCCGCTGATTTTGACGTCTTCTTGGCGTATAGAAAGCCTGTTGCCCGCCGCAATGGAAATTTGTTCCTTTACGATGTCAAAGCCCGTAATCATCTCTGTTATGGGATGCTCCACTTGGATTCTGGTATTCATTTCCATAAAATAGAATTTATTGTCAGTGTCCAGCAAAAATTCCAGCGTCCCTGCATTTTTATAGTCACAGGCCCTGGCGGCCAAAATGGCGGCATCGCCGAATTTCTTGCGCAATTCGGGGGTCAAAACCGGCGACGGGGCTTCTTCCAGCACCTTTTGATTGCGTATTTGCATGGAACATTCCCTCTCGCCTAAATGGATGATATTTCCATATTCGTCGCCAATCACCTGCACCTCGATATGCCGCGCGTCCACAATCGCTTTTTCCATATATATGGCATCGTCCGAAAAAGCCAGCCGCGCCTCGCTTTTTGCGGCCTCAAAGCCCTTTTCCAGCTCGCTTTCGTCATTGCAGCGGCGTATGCCCTTGCCGCCGCCGCCCGCCGATGCTTTCAGCAACACAGGGTATCCATGTTCTTTGGCGAACTTCAGGGCCTCTTCCACAGATTCCACAACGCCGTCACTGCCCGGTATCACAGGCACCCCCGCGGCCTTCATCACCTCGCGGGCATTGGCTTTGTTACCCATAGCATCAATTGCCGCAGCCGACGGGCCAATGAATTTAATATTACAATCCTCACACATACTGGCAAATGTGGTATTTTCTGACAAAAAGCCAAAGCCGGGATGTATGGCCTCGGCCTTTGTCAAAATCGCCGCCATAATTATATTTTGCATATTCAAATAGCTGTCTTTACTGGGAGAATCACCCACGCACAGCGCCTGGTCGGCCATTTGCACATGCAGGGCATGTCTGTCCGCCTCGGAAAACACCGCCACGGTGGCAATTCCCAGCTCTTTACAGGCGCGTATCACCCGCACGGCAATCTCGCCCCGATTCGCAATCAGTATCTTGTTAAACATAAAGCTTTTCACCTCACAACTATTAGTTTCATTTTTCCATCATAGGCCAATTATGCGCTCAATCGAATACACAATTTCAAGCCTCTCCAAGTCTATTTTCTGCCGTCCATAGGCATCCAAAAACCTCTGCCTATATTTGTCAGTTTTCAGATTATATTGCAATGTCCAAGCACCCCAAAAAATGTCAACATGTCTATCCCCCACGCCGCTTTGGTCAAGGTCTATAAAACCGCTAAAATTCCAGTCTTTTAGGATGATATTGGGTAGGCAATAGTCTCCGTGCAACAATGTGTCAGCATCAAATATGCGCTCTGCAGTATCAATTGCGCTGTGGTCAGCCGCAGAAACCGCATACCGCCGCGCCATGGCGGCATACTTTTCAATATGATTTGGCACGGGACATTTATCGAAATCCATTTCATGCAGGGCAACAAGCAGCTCTGCAATGGTATCGCACAGTCGCTCTGGCCGCTCCAGATATTTCGCGGCAACGCAATCATTTCCGGGGATTTTCTCGGTCAAAAGCCAATCCTGCTCTCGGCTGATATATTCAATAACCTTAGCGGACAAGCCCTTTTCATTAAAATACTGCGTCATTGCGTTTTCCCTCAGCAATACACCCTTTGCAGCAGATTTCAAGAAATATCCGCAATCCCTGTCAATATATACCACTTTGGCTTCCGGAGAGCAGCTGCTGTCATAAATTTGCGCGCCCGATAAAATCCGGCGGAATTCAGCCGGATATGCATCAATATCAACAGAAATCGGCGTCAAAGTCATTGTATCACCCTATCAGAAAAGTCAATTCTGCCTCCGCAGCCTTGGCGTCCCCCACAAAGGCTACGCCCTTGCCAATTCCGGCGGACGCTTTCAGCTTAATAAACTCCACTTCTAAACGCAGAGTATCGCCCGGCACAACCTTGCGGCGGAATTTGGCATTGTCAATGGCACCAAAATACGCAATTTTGCCCGCATATTCCGGCATGGACAGCAGCGCGGCGGCCCCCGCCTGGGCCATGGCCTCGATGATGAGGACTCCCGGCATCACAGGCTCCCCGGGAAAATGGCCCACAAAAAACGGCTCGTTCATTGTGACATTTTTTATGGCCGAAACGCGCACACCGGGCACAACTTCCAGCACCCTGTCAATCAGCAGAAACGGCGGCCTGTGCGGGATTACCGCCATAATGTCATTTATTTCCATGGCTATACCTCAATCCTAAACAGCGGCTGTCTGGCTTCGACCATCTCACCGTTTTCCACCAAAATTTCGGCGATGATTCCGTCAGTATCAGCCGTAATCTCGTTCATAATCTTCATGGCTTCCAGGACGCACAGCACATCGCCCTCTTTCACAGGCTGGCCTGCCTTCACAAAGGGCGGTTTATCGGGCCCCGAGCTTTCGTAAAATGTGCCCACGATGGGCGAGGCGATGATATGCCCGCCGGGCCGCGATTTCGGCGCCTCTGTAGGCAGCGTCATCGCTGAAATGGGCGCTTCCTCCGCAGCGGGCATGGATGGCGACGGATGCAACGGAAACGCTGAAGTCCACCCTCCCGCCGAAAACATGCCTTGCGGGTCATATTTCTGCTTGCTCATGGAAACATGCACGCCGCCGATGCTGATTGTATATTGCGTAAAGGCCGATTTTTCAAGCCACTGTGTCAATTCCATAACTTCCTTGTAATTCATGATTATTCCTCCCATCTTTTGAAACACAAAGTTGCATTATGCCCGCCAAAGCCAAAATTGTTGGACAGGGCATATTCAATCTTCCTGCTTATGGCCGCGTTTGGCACATAATTCAGGTCACATGCGGGGTCGGGCACTTGATAGCCCATCGTTGGCGGCACAAAGCCCTCCAGCATGGCCGTGACGGTGGCGATGGCTTCCACGGCCCCCGCCGCGCCCAGCAAATGGCCAATCTGTGATTTAGTAGAACTTACCAGCAAATTCCCTGCGTGACCGCCAAAGGTCCTCTTTATGGCCGCCGTTTCCGCTGCGTCATTCAGCGGCGTGCTGGTGCCGTGGGCGTTGATATAATCAACTTTCGCCGGGTCAATTCCGGCGTCTTCCAGCGCGAGGGTCATGCAATCCGAAGCGCCGCTGCCGTCCACCGTTGGCGCGGTCATGTGATAGGCATCACAATTGGTGCCATATCCCGCAATTTCCGCCAAAATACGCGCGCCGCGGCTCTTTGCCATGTCATAGTTTTCCATCACCAAAATTCCGGCGCCCTCCCCAATGATAAAACCGTTACGCTCAGCATCAAATGGAATCGAGGCGCGCAGCGGGTCCTCGGCCTGGTTGATGGCCTTAAGGGCGTTAAAGCCCGCAACGGCGGCGCGGGTGATGGATGCCTCGCTGCCGCCGGCGATGATGACATCGCTGTATCCATGGCGAATATTGCGAAAAGCCTCACCGATTGTGTTGCCGGAACTTGCACAGGCAGTTACAACATTTGTGCAAATGCCGCGCGCGCCATATCGTATGGCCACCATGCCCGCCGCCATATTGCCAATCAGCATGGGGATAAACAGCGGCGCAATGCGGACGCCGCCTTTTTCGTACATTTTGACGATTTCGGACTCAAAGGTCTCCATGCCGCCAATACCGCTGCCGATTATAACTCCCAGTCGCTTTTTGTCCACCGCGTCAAGGTCCAGCCCGCTTTGGGCCATGGCCTGCGCCGCCGCCGACATGGCGTATTGCGTAAAGGTGTCCATGCGTTTGATTTCCTTTTTGGGAATATCGGCTTCGGGGTCATAATCAACCACCTCGGCCGCCAATTTTACAGGAGAATCCGGCACTTGCACCTTGGTGATGGGCCTTATGCCCACCACACCGCCTCGTAAACTATCAGTAAATGTTTTCAAGTCATTGCCAATGGGCGAAATAACCCCCATTCCGGTAATAACAACTCTGTGTTTCATGAAATTTACTCCTTTCAAAACTATTTTGGCGGCATCATGACATGCCGCCGTCAATGGTGACAACTTGCGCTGTCATATATTTACAATTGGCAATGAAATGCACCAAATCCGCAACTTCTTGGGCTTGACCATAGCGGCGCAGCGCAATTGATTCCAACAGTTTAGTTTTCACGGCCTCGGGCAAACTGTCCGTCATGTCAGTCTCGATAAAGCCCGGCGCCACAGCATTTACAGTGATACCGCGGCTTCCCAGCTCTTTGGCCACAGACTTCGTAAGGCCCACCAAACCGGCCTTTGCGGCGGAATAGTTGGCCTGGCCGGCATTGCCGTGCAAACCCGCCACGCTGGTGATATTTACGATGGCGCCGGATTTCTGCTTAAGCATTATCGGAGAAACATGACGGGTAGTATTAAAGGCGCCCTTGAGATTTGTATCAACGACGGCGTCAAAATCTGCCTCGCCCATCTTCAAAATCAGGCCATCCCGCGTGATTCCGGCGTTGTTTATCAGATAGTCGATTCTTCCATATTTTTCCATCCCCTTGGCCACAAGATGCCGCGCTTGCTCAAAATCGCCCACATCGGCCTGCACAGCCAGGCAACCCGCGCCCAGCCGCTCGATTTCGGCAACCAAATCGGCGGGGTCTGACGCGCGATAATTCACCACCACATCCACGCCGCTTTGCGCGAATTTAAGGGCAACGGCGCGCCCTATGCCCTTGGCCGCGCCCGTCACAATGGCCGCTTTACGCTTGTTTTCGCTCACGCAATCCCTCCATATCATTCAAATTCTCTATGGCAAATGCTTCCAAATTTTCATCAATTTTCATTACAAAATTTACCAAAGTCTTGCCGCTGCCCAGCTCAATAAATGTCGCAATGCCCATGCTTTTGGCCTTTTGGACACATTCCACCCAGCGTACGGGGGATGTCATATGCCGGGTCAGTTGCTCCACATAATTCTCTGTGTTAAACACATCCGCCGTCAAATTGGAGATAACCGGAATTGAATTTTTGGACACTTTCAGCATCATCAATTCCTCTTTGAACACATCCGCCGCCGCCTGAAGCAGCTTCGTATGAAAAGGCCCCGAAACCTTGAGGGCAAGGGCTTTTCCCCCTGCCGCTTTGATTTTTTGCGCGCAAAAATCCAGCGCGGCCTTTTCGCCCGCCAGCACAATTTGGTCATGAGTATTGAAATTGGCACAGGCCGCAAAGCCTATGTCCTCGGCGCTTGCGCAGATGTCCTCCAAGACTTCACGGGACAGGCCCACGGCAGCCAACATGCCGCCCGCCGCCGCAAATTCGGTCATTATGCGGCCGCGGCGATGCACCAGGCGCACCGCATCGGCAAAATCAACGGCCCCGGCGGCGCACAGGGCAGAATATTCGCCCAGAGACAGCCCCATAAGCACATCGGGCCTAATTCCCTCGGATTGCAGCAGCCGATATGCCGCGATGCTTGCCGTCAACAGCGCGGGCTGTGCAAATTCCGTCATATTCAGCCTGTCGTCGGCCTCAAAGCAAAGGGCCGCAATGTCCATTTTAAGGGCCTCGCCTGCCTCGTCAAAGGTCCTTTTGCATATGTCAAAGTTGTCGTAAAATTCCTTGCCCATGCCCGATTTTTGGGCGCCCTGGCCGCTAAACATCACCGCCACATTCTTCATTGAATCAGCCCCCTATATTCTTCCCAAACTTCCAGTATCATTTCTTCTGCGGGCTGCTCCTTTTTCACCAGCGCCGCAATTTGCCCCGCCATCACGGTGCCGCCCTGCACATCGCCTTCCAAAACCGCGCGGCGCAAGGCTCCTATGCCCATGGTCTCAATTTTCGCAATGTCGGGTGCGTCTTTTTTGGCCTCCTGTTTTTCC
>JAITMW010000015.1 GCA_031277155.1 Clostridiales bacterium
CAAAGCTAAACCGAGAACACGCGATGGACGTGGTGTCCACATTTATGGGCGCCCACGCCATACCGCAGGAATATAAGCAAAATCCCGACGGTTATGTCAATTTAGTCGCAAATGAAATGATACCCATGGTTGCAGAGCGCAGCCTTGCGGAATATTGCGACATCTTCTGCGAAAAGGGCGTGTTTGATGCCGCCCAGAGCGAAAAGGTGCTTGTGGCCGCAAAAAAAGCGGGTTTGGGCATCAAAATCCACGCAAATGAAATTAACAATCTGGGTGGGGCGCTACTTGCAGCCAAACTTTGCGCCGCTTCCGCAGAGCACCTGATTGCGTCTGACAGCCAGGACCTGGAAGCGCTGGCAAAATCCGGCACCATCGCCGTTCTCCTGCCCACCACCAGCTTCTATCTGGGCAAGGACTTCGCGCCCGCGCGCCAAATGATGGGTGCGGGCATTGCCGTTGCCATCGCCAGCGATTTCAACCCCGGCAGCAGCCCTAATTTCAACTTGCAGCTGTCCATGACGCTGGCTTGCCTGAAATATGGCATGACGCCCGCGCAGGTGCTGACGGCGGCCACGCTAAACGCCGCCTGTGCCATTGGCCGCGGCGCCACCAAGGGCAGCGTCGAGGTGGGCAAGGACGCGGACATGGTAATTTGGAATTGCCCTGATTTGGACTTTTTGCTTTACAGATTCGGAGACAATCAAGCCAAAAATGTGATAAAGAATGGGGAGTTGATTTTTTAATGAAGCTAACTGAAATGAAACTTACAGAATTTTGCGCGGCCCTTGCCTCCAAGGAGCCTGCCCCCGGCGGCGGCTCTGCCTCGGCCAATATGGCGGCCATGGGCGCCGGACTTTTGGCCATGGTGGCAAATCTCACAATTGGCAAAAAAAAATACGCACAGCATCAAGAGCTTATGGAAGAAATTGCGAAAGAGGCCGACAGCCTGCGTCTGCGCCTCATGGACGCTGTTGACCGGGACGCCGAAGCCTACAACGGCGTTTCGGCGGTATTTTCCATGCCCAAGGAGACCGACGCCGAAAAGGACGCGCGCACGGCGGCGATGCAGGCCGCTCTAAAAGCCGCCACCCGGGTGCCCTATGAGGTGATGCAGCTGTGCCGCGATGCGCTGACACTGGCGGCGCGCGCCGTGGGCAAGGCCAACACCAATGCGGCTTCGGACCTTGGCGTGGCGGCCCACAGCCTGCTGGCCGCCACCCATGGCGCCTGGATGAATGTGCTTATCAACCTGGGCGGCATTAAAGATGCGGAGTTTGTGACGGCAAAAATGGCCGGCGGCGTGGAAATTGTTGCCGCGGCAGAAAGTGCCGCCAAAGACATAATTGTACATGTGATGTCGGAGATAAGTCAGTAATATTAAGTTTTCGCTGCCAAAAACACGGGACGGCCCCGGGGCCGTCCCTATTTTTATTTAACTTGCATTGATTTTAGCCGCCGAAATTCCCTTTCCACTTCATTGGGGCGCAGGGGGCGGTCGCGCAGGGAGGCCGCAATTTGGCAGCCAATCCAAATGCCCCAGACGGCAATCATGCCATAGCAAAAGCCAAACATAATCCAGCCGATTGGGGGGACGCGCCAAAAGCCCTCGGTGGCAGCCAAAAAGAAGACGAAGATGAAAAGGGCGGCGGAGATAATTCCGCCGATGTGCCATTTCATTGCCTTTTTGCGTCGCACGCGCTCTTTGGCCAGATGCAGCAGAAGGTCGTCGCTTGGCCCGACCGTTTCGGCCTCTTCTCTTAAATCCACCGTCGGCACGCCGCCATTGGGGGCGTAAACCTCGCTAACATCGGTCCCGTCAGCCAAAATGACGGCGCGACGGTTGTCGTCTGTCCATATGGCGCGGCCCTTGCCCACAAGCTGCTTTGCGCGGCGCGCAAAGGTTTTGCCTATTTGATTGTTTTTATCGTCATATACGGTAATTTCAGGTTCCATAAATACACCTCGTTAAATATTTTGGCAATCAGCTGTTTTTTATCATGGGTGCCATCCCCTTGCCGCCAATATATACGAGGCCTGTGCGAGAAAGTCTGAAAATCAGGACTTGTCTTTTAGGATTTCCATGCGCTCTTCATGGCTGACGATTCTGTCAATTTGATGCAGCATCCAGCCATAGCCAAATTCGTCCGCAAACATTGCGTTTTTCACGCCAAAATCCGGCATATCGTTTATGCCGAAGATTTCTTTGCATCCGGCGGCCATGGCGGCATCGTATGTGGCCTTTATGTCGGGCACCGCGATGTTAAGCCACATGGGCTGCGGCTGGCCTTCTTGGGGCGCAACCAGGCCAAATTCGGCATTTTCGTTTAGCAAATGAAAGCGCGTGCCATATATTGTAAAAATCACCTCGCTGCCCCCGGGGCCGAAGTCCGACACTTCCACACGCTCCACTTCAAAGATTTTCTCGTAAAGCTCCAGGGCTTTAATGGAATCTTTTACCACCATGTCAATTTCCACGCCTGTTATCATAAATTTTCCTCCTGAGGGGCCGCCGGTTTGTTTTTGCTGGCCTCTTTGTATTTATGCAAAATATAGTTGACATTTGCAGGATTTATCTCCCCTTGGCCGACGGCCTTGGCTTTGGCTTTGCGGCCAAAGCTTGCGGCGGCAAGGGCCTTGCCTTTTTCCTCCTGGGCGCGGATTTTCACGTCCAGCTGAAGCACCGCGTTTATGCTGTCTTGCAGCCGCCTTATTTCATGGGCAAATTCGTCCTTTTTTTGCGCAAATTCGTCCGCAATGCTGTCAAAAATGCGCTGAAACACCTCGTCGCAGGCCAGCACATCATCAATTTGCACCTGCTTTTGCTTGCCCATTTCCAACAAAAATTCGCGCCTCTGGCTTGAAGGCGGCGAAAGATACAATGTCTCCTGATTTTCACTGATATTTAGCACATCCGTCAGGGCTGCCTGCTTTTTGTCCAAAATTTCTTGCAAAAGGGCCAGCTTTGTCACAAATTCGTCATGATGCTTCATTGCGACACCCTAGTGCTGTGATAGATGCTGAGATACACCCCGCCCGCCTGCAGCGTCATCTCACTGAGGTGAAAAAGCTCTTCAACGGTCACGAAAACATAGCCCATATCCACCAGGGCGTCAATGGCCATTATGGCGGCCTCTATGGATGTTGCGTGGATATCATGCAAAAGCACAACGCTGCCGTCAACAGCAACATTCAAGATGTTGTCGCGCACCACCGGCGCGTTTCTGTGGTCCCAATCCCTGGGGTCAACACTCCAAAGCACCACCGACATGTCCATCTGCCGCGCCACATCCAAAACAGTATTATTGCGCGCGCCATAAGGCGGCCGCAGCAGCGTGGGCACACTGCCCGTCACAGCCTCAATGCTGCGGTTTGTGCTTTCGATTTCATAGACAATCCGCTGGCGGTTTACACCCGTAAAACGCGTGTGGCGGTACGAGTGATTGCCGATGGAATGGCCTTCTTCATACATGCGCGCCACAATATCCGGATTTCTGTCAACCTCCGCGCCCAACAGGAAAAATGTGGCCCTTATATTCCGCGCGTAAAGGGCATCCAGCAAAAGCGGCGTCAGCGTGGGGTGGGGCCCGTCGTCAAAGGTGATAGCTATGTGGCCCGCGATTTCTACAGGCTCTTCGACTTCCTGAATAGTGCCGATGGTATATTCCACCGGATTTGGCGTCACATCGCCTCTCATTATGCTCATCTCAAGATTTCCTATGGAAAAATTTGCAAATCCTTCAAAAATTTCCGCCTGCACGGATTGCACATGCGCGGCGTGGTCGGGATTGGCGTTTTGTGTTATGGCCGCAATTTCCTCAATATAATCAATATTGCTGTGGTCAATTTCGCTGGCTTCCAATTGGTTTGCCTCAAAAGGGCGGAAAATATTTCCCGCGGCGGCGCCGGTTTCGGCATTTAGGGCCATGACGCTCATGCTTTCAAGCACAAAGCCGCTGCCGAAGCATCCCACGAAAATAGCTGAAAACAGCAGCAAATATATGGACAATGAAGCTCTTTTCATAAGACAAGCATCCCCCTGTTTGCAAAAAATGCAAATGCATTATTTCCCGAACCCTACTTTTAATTATACTGCATCATTTTCAAAATTCAATACTTTTTGCAAATTAATAGAAATTTAATATTTCGTAATATATTTTTAACATATTTTCCTTGACAAACGGGCAATGATGTGATAGTATTGATTTGCCAAGATTTTGGCTTTTTTAGTATGCGGGCATCAATTATAATACGAGGTGGAAATAATGAGGACAAAAATCACATTGGCTTGCACGGAATGTAAACAGCGAAATTATGAAACTAAAAAAGAGCGCAAAAACCATCCCGACAGGATGGAATTTAGAAAGCATTGCAAATTCTGCAACAAACACACGCCGCATCGGGAAACCAGATAAGGAAACCAGATAATTAATTACAAAAAAGGAAGTGCAAAATGGAAGATAAAAAAAAGGAAATTAAAGAAAAGAGCGAAGGCGGATTTTCGGAATGGTTTAGCGGCATAATGGGCGAATTTAAGCGCATTACGTGGCCTGACCGCAAATCCCTCATAAAGATGACTGTCACCGTAATCATCACAAGCGGCATCTTTGGCGGCATAATTGTGCTGTATGACTTTGTGCTGGCCGCCGGATATGATGCTTTGGTCGCCCTGCTTGGTTAGGCAAAATGAGGTGAAATATGACGGAAGCTACAGCACAAGAAACTGTTGTCAGAGAAACCGAGGCAAGATGGTATGTGGTTCACACATATTCGGGATATGAAAACAAGGTTAAGGCCAATTTGGAAAAAATAATCGAAAACAGGGGTATGCAGGAACAAATCCTGGAGGTCTCCGTCCCCATTCAAAATGTGGTTGAGGTCAAAAACGGCGTCAAAAGGACGGTGGCAAAGAAGGTTTTTCCCGGCTATGTCCTCGTTTTTATGCATATGAACGACGAAACCTGGTATGTTGTGCGCAACACCCGCGGCGTCACCAGCTTTGTTGGCCCCGGCAGCAAGCCCGTGCCCCTTTCGGAAGAGGAAATCCGCTTTATGGGCCTGATTGAGGACCTCCAAGAGGTGATTGACCTTGATGTTGGCGACAATGTCCGCATCACCGCCGGGCCTTTTGAAGATTCTGTGGGCACTGTAACAGAGATAATCCAAAGCCGTAAGATGGTTGTTGTGTCCCTTACAATTTTTGGCAGAGAGACCCCCGTGGAATTGGACTATGTGCAAATTGAGAAAATGTAAGAACCAGCTGTCAATGATGGGCTGCCCGAATTTGCGAAGCTGATTTTTAGCCAATCGAGGAGGGCGCGACGACGCATATACAGAGTAATCTGCTAGGAGCGCCCGACGAAGGGTGGCGGAAAATCAGCCGCAAAG
>JAITMW010000037.1 GCA_031277155.1 Clostridiales bacterium
ACTTTAAGTCACGAATATGTATCTTTGGCACCGTGAAGAGAAATACATCTCGGAAGATGCCTGAAAAACGGAAAAAGTCCTGGTCCTCTATCCAGCTTCCCGCGGTGAATTTAAACACCTGCACAGCCAGCTTGTTTTCCCCGTCTTTGAGATATGGCGTAAGCTCAAATTCCGAAGGGAGATAACCGTCATGCCCATAACCCACATAATGTCCGTTAAGCCACAGGGCAAATCCGCTTTCGACGCCCTGGAAAGAGATATACAGCCCTTCCCCCTGCCATCCGTCGGGCAGATTAAAATATTTTACATAATTTGCCACGGGATTGAATTCTTCGGGAATTTCCTCCGGCTCGATTTCATCGTGGCCATCCCACGGATATTGCACATTAACATACTGGGGAATGTCATAACCCTGCAGCTGTATATGCCCCGGCACGGTGATATCGTCCCAGCGCTTGCAATCGAAATCAGGCTGCTCAAAGCCCTTTGGGGCCAGCGCGTAATTCTTGGCATAGCAAAATTTCCACAGACCGCCGAGGCTGTGCAAAAAGCTGCTTTCCCCTGTCATCGCCTCCGCTTCACTACGATAATACTTATGGTCGGAACGCGGAGCCAGCCGATTTTCGCGGAAGAAATCGGGGTCTTTAATTTTTTCGTAGTTAAATGTCATTGTGATTACCTCATGATAATTCTGGGTCAAAGGAATATGTTATAGTTTTACTGTAACCGCATTTCCAAGCTGTGTCAATACTTTTGCAAAAATAAACCGCCGGGGTTTTATATGGGATGTCTGCTATCTCCGGAGTGTTGGCGCGAGCAGCGTTGTGAAAAAAACCAAACCACGAAAAGCACAAAAAAACACGAAAATCAGGCTCATGCGGCGGGACTTTCGTGAATTTTCGTGCCTTTCGTGGTTAAAAAATTATACGCTGGGCCTATTCTTCCAACGACCTCTCATAAAAATCCCGCAGCCGATTAAACACCAGCCCATGTATGGTATCCGCACTGCCCTCTTCCGTGATTTCGCCCGCCTTCATCCCCATCAGAATCTCAATGCCCTCATCAAGGCCGGAAATGGCATAAATATGGAAGCGGCCGTCGCGCACAGCCTTGATTACATCGTCGTTCAGCACCAAATCAGGCACATTTTGACGCGGTATGATGACGCCCTGTGTGCCCGTCAGGCCGCGCTTTTGGCACAGGTCAAAAAAACCCTCGATTTTGGGCGTGATGGCACCCACGGCTTGAATTTCACCGCGCTGGTTGATGCTGCCTGTTACGGCAATTTCCTGATTGATAGGAATTTGCGCCAGAGAGGACAGCACGCAATATAATTCTGTGGAAGAGGCCGAATCGCCGTCTATGCTGGAATAGTTTTGCTCGAAGCACACGCGGCAGGACAGGGACAGCGGAAAATGCTGGGCATATTTTTGGCCCAGATAGCCAATGATGATTTGCGTGCCCTTGTCGTGTATTTCCCCGCTCATTTGCGCCTCGTTTTCGATGTTGACGATGCCCGCCTTGCCCACATAGGTGGTGGCTGTTATTTTTGTTGGCTTGGCAAAGATATAGTCGCCGGTATCAATGGCCGCCAGACCGTTGATTTCGCCGATTTTGCCGCCGCTGGTGTTAATCATGATGATGTCGGATTCAATCATTTCGCCCATTTTTTCTTCATAGAGGTTAAGGCGGTAATCATGCTGCTTTATGGCCTCCTTGACATATTTTTCCATCACGACGGTTTCGCCGGCGCGTTTTGCCCAAATATAGGCCTCTGTCAGGGTTTCGGATATGCGGTCAAAGCGGCTGGTCAGCTTCTTTTGACTGCCGGCCAGGCGGCTGGAATATTCTATCACAGCGGCAACGGCGCCCGCGTCAAAGTCAAAGGTCTGCTCCTCTTTCACAAAGCGCTTGATAAAGCTGCAAATTTCGCGGATATTGTCGGCATTATAGTCCATTTCATAATCAAAAAACGCCAGCACCTTAAAAAGGTCGCAAAAATCCTCGTCAAAGCCGCGCAAAAGCTCGTGATACAGGCTTGCGCCCACCAGGATAATTTTAATGTCAAAAGCTACGGCTTCGGGCTTTATGCCTGCCACGGGGATGCTGGCGGCGTGTTCCTTGGGATTTTCTATGGTTATTTCGCCCGTGGCAATGGTGCGTTTTAGGCCATCCCACAAAAACGGGATGGACAGCACATCCTTGGCCTGCAAAATCAAATAGCCGCCATTGGCCTTGTGTACCAGGCCCGGCTTGATTTTCATATAGTCCGTGGTCAAATTGCCAAATTCGCTGTCAAATTCCACCTCGCCCATAATGTTGGCATATGTGGGATTGACGCCCAGATGCACGGGCGCGCCTGTGGCACCGCTGTTGTCCGTCAGGATGTTTACCCTATATTTGCTTAGGACATCTTCCTTCGCCTTTTTGGCAATCCATGGAAGCAGCTGCTGCAAGCCTTCCTCTTCGTCCCCGTCCCCGTCGGCGTGAAAGCCGCCAATATTGTCCAAAATATCCTCTTTCAGCAGCACAAGATAGTCCAGCACTCCCTGCTCGTCCTGGTATTTTTCTTGCAGCTTGGCCACCAGGCGCCCCACAGTGAACAGGGCCACATTATATTCCAGCTCGTCAATATGCTTGCGGGCCTTGATGTCATAACTGCGGATTTTGGCCATCACCTTGTTTGCGCCCGTCTGTATAGAGCCGGATTTTTCCGATATTTCGTCCCTTTTTTCCTCTTCCAGATTTTCAAATTCTTCAACGGACAGCGCCACACCGTCAACAATGGGCGAAAAGACCATGCCTTTGTCAGAATATCGCACCTCGAAGCCCATTTCCTTGGCCTCTTTTACAAAGCCGCGCATCTCTTGGTCCCGCTGCTTCTCAAATTTTTTCACAATGTCGCTGCGCTGTTCCTCAAAGTCCTTCTGCTCAAATGCTTTGGGAATTTCTACCAGCAATACATCCAGCATTTCTTCCAAGTCTTCCTTAAAGCTGACCGCGGTGCCGGATTTTAAGCTAAGCAGCTTTGGATGCTTGGCATCTTTAAAATTATAGACATAGCACAAATCCCGCGGCGCGGGGTCATTTGCCGCGGCTATTTGTGCAAAGTGCTTTGCAAAAGTGGTTTTGCCGCTGCCCGTGACGCCGGAAACATAGATATTATAGCCTTTGCGACGCGTGGCCAGGCCAAAATTAAACGAAGCCACAGCGCGGCTTTGCCCAATTATATTTTTGGACACATCCAGCGCGTCAGTGGCTGTGGTGTCAAATCCAAGCAACCCGCTGTCGCAAAATCTTTTTAATTCATGATATTCCAGCCTTCTCATTGCGCCACCTCCCCAAATTCTTTCCACATCACAATGGCGTCCTCCTTTGTGTCCACATAATAGTTTTTGCGAATACCGGCAAAAGTGAAGCCATGCCTGCCATACAGCCTAAAAGCGATGTGGTTGCCCACGCGCACCTCCAATGTCATCTTGGCGATTTTTTTGGCGGCGGCAATGTCGCACAGCCCGCGTACCAGCGCGCCCCCAATGCCTTGCCCGCGGTATTGCCGGCGCACCGCGATGTTGGTTATATTGCCTTCGTCAACGACATGATGCATACCCGCAAAGCCGGCAACCTCGCCGCCCACCATAGCCACTAAATAGATAGCCAGCGGGTTTTCAAGCTCTTCCTCAAAGGAGTCATAGCTCCAGGGAATTGCGAAGCACTCGCTTTCGATATTATGTACCTGCCGCAGATGTTCGCGGGTCATGCACTGCATTTCGGGATTGTTCATAATCGGGATTTATGCTCTCTTTCCGCCTGTGACGGCCTGATATAAAACGGCTCGAATTGATTGGCGTCAATTTGGGCCTCGTGTATGCTTTCCAAGGCTATGGCGCCGATGCTTGACGCCCTCAGTAACAGCAATTCCTTTGGAGCTGTCGCAAAGCCGCGGCTCGATATTTCTTGGCTGTAGATTGCCGCCGCATCCCCCAAAAATATGGTATTTTTGCCCGTGCCCTTCGCCATATCCGCGATGCTGCTGAAATCACAGACCATATATTCGCTGACACGCG